>CAMPIK010000337.1 GCA_946886325.1 uncultured Shinella sp. | reverse complement strand
CTGCGCGAACATATCGGCATCTCGACCGGCCTGCTGCTCTCCGGCACCGGCTTTGCCATCATCTACGCCTGCACGGTGCGCTTCCTGACGATGGCGGAAGGGACGATCGATGCCGGGTTCCACAAGCTTTCGCCGCATCTCGACATGGCGGCGCGCACGCTGGGCCGCACCAGCGGGCAGACGCTGCGGACGGTCCTGCTGCCGATGATGCGGCCGGCCACGCTGACGGCGGCGCTGCTCGTCTTCATTGAATCGATGAAGGAACTCTCGGCCACGATCATGCTTCGGCCGTTCAACTTCAACACGCTGGCAACGCTGGTCTATGAGGATGCATCGCGGGCGAAGATCGAGGATGCGTCGGTTCCGGCACTCATCATCGTGCTCGCAGGACTTGTTCCTGTCGTCATCGTTTCGCGGTCGCTGAGCGCCGACAACAGGACATAAAAATGGGCGGTCCGAAGACCGCCCGAGTTCATGCTGTCCAACAAAAGCCCGGAGAATGGCGTCATGCCCTCTTGAGCCTCGACGGCTGTTGCACCCTTGCATCGGGCGTGCTCAAGTTGATACGACGTTGCGTCACCGCGGCTTAACAAAACCTTACCCGACCGGTTTTGGCACAGGCAAAGCCTCATATGTTCAAAGACTTGGTTAACGCGGGCGCGGAAAAGTCGTTAACGCGCCGGCTCAAGCCCCCAGTTGCGGCAGATCGGCGAAGAGATCCAGCGCCTCGGGATTGGCGAGCGCCTCCTTGTTCTTGACCGGCCGGCCGTGCACGACCTCGCGAACGGCGAGCTCGACGATCTTGCCGGACTTGGTGCGCGGGATATCCGAGACGGCGATGATCTTTGCCGGCACGTGGCGCGGCGAGGCGCCGGTGCGGATGCGCGACTTGATCGTCTTTTCCAGTTGCTCGTCGAGCTGGACGCCGGCTGCAAGCCGGACGAAGAGCACGACACGAACGTCATCATCCCAATCCTGGCCGATGCAGAGCGCCTCCAGGATCTCGTCCATCTGCTCGACCTGATTGTAGATCTCGGCGGTGCCGATGCGCACGCCGCCGGGGTTGAGCGTCGCATCCGAGCGGCCGTGGATCACGATGCCACCATGCACCGTCCATTCCGCGAAATCGCCGTGGCACCAGACATTGTCGAAGCGGTCGAAATAGGCCGCGCGATATTTGGCGCCGTCGGGATCGTTCCAGAACATGACCGGCATAGACGGAAACGCCTTGGTGCAGACGAGTTCGCCCTTCTCGCCGCGCACCGGCTTGCCGTCCTCATCCCAGACATCCATGGCGAGGCCGAGACCGGGGCCCTGGATCTCGCCGCGCCAGACCGGCTTCAGCGGCACGCCGAGCACGAAGCACGAGACGATGTCCGTGCCGCCGGAAATGGAAGCGAGTTGCACATCCGGCTTGATGCCCTCGTAGACGAAGGTGAAGCCCTCCGGCGACAGCGGCGATCCGGTGGAGGTCAGCAGGCGCAGGGCGGAAAGGTCATGGGTCGTTCGCGGCGTCAGTCCACCCTTGCGCACGGCGTCGATATATTTTGCCGAGGTGCCGAAGACCGCAAAGCCTTCCGCGGCGGCATAGTCGAACAGGACATTGCCGTCCGGCGCGAAGGGCGAGCCGTCGAAAAGGCAGAGCGTCGCGCCGACGGCGAGGCCGGAGACCAGCCAGTTCCACATCATCCAGCCGCATGTCGTGAAATAGAAGAGCTTCTCGCCCTCCTCGAGGCCGCAATGATAGCGGTGCTCCTTGAGGTGCTGAAGAAGCGTGCCGCCCACCGAATGCACGATGCATTTCGGCACGCCCGTCGTACCCGACGAAAACAGGATATAGAGCGGATGCGCGAAGGGAACGCGGGCGAAGGAAACGGCACGCGCCTCGAACGGCGCGACGAAATCCTGCAGCGTGCGCCCGTCGGGCAGCGATCCGGCGAGTGCGGTCGCATCCCCCGCATAGGGAACGACGAGGACGGGAACTTCGAGCCTGGATGCGATTGCGCGGACCTTGGCCGAGACGTCCTGCAGCTTGCCGTTGTACCAGTAGGCATCGCAGCAGATGAAGAGCTTCGGCTCGATCTGGCCGAAGCGGTCGAGCACGCCCTGCTCGCCGAAATCGGGCGAGCAGGAGGACCAGATCGCGCCGAGCGCGGTGACGGCCAGCATGCAGGCAACCGTTTCCGGCATGTTCGGCATCATCGCCGCCACGCGGTCGCCCTCGCCGATCCCCATCGCCGAAAGCGCCTGCTGCAGGCGTGAAACCTGCGCATGGAGATCGTCCCACGACCAGCGGTAGGACACCTTGTCCTCGCCGCGAAAGACGATCGCATCGCCGGCGCCGTGCTTCTTCAGCAGGTTTTCGGCAAAGCTCAGCCGGGCATCCGGGAAGAAGCGCGCGGCCAGCATGTCGTCACCATCGACGAGCGCCCGCGCCCCGCGCTCGCCAAGCACGCCGCAATCCTCCCAGACCGCCGTCCAGAATGCCTCGCGATTGTCGACGGACCACTGATGAAATTCGTCATAGCCGGAAAAAGTGCGCCCCGCGCCGTGGCCGCAGTCCTTCATGAAGCGGGCCATCGGGCTCGATTCGAGAATTGCCTTCGAGGGTTCCCAAAGGGGCTTTTCCAGTGTCATGTTGTCCTCCGCTCCTGCCTGCGCCTCTATAGCATGTTGCGTCGCAATAAAAAGAGCTTGCCCCTCCGCCAGCGCCATCGCGCGCCGGATTTCCGCCGCGCGGGATTTGATTTCTGTCCGGCAAGGGCCTATCCAAATGCGCAATGCGCACACCGGCTTCACGGGCCAAGGACAAGCCAGCACCCATGACCCTTTCCAGTCTTCTTCGCTCGAAATATCTGCTGCGCGGAGTTCTGATCGTTCTGCTGCTCTTTGGTATTGTCCGTCTGGTCGGCCCCTACCTCATTCCAACGGCGACGGTTGAGCGAGAGGCAAGAGCGGCGGTCGCGGCGCTCACCGGCGCGCGCCTTGAGGTCGCCGGCGGCAGCGATTTCGACTTCTGGCCCTATCCCAAGGTTACGATGCGCAATGCCCGGCTCGTCGCCACGGGAGAGGGCGCATCGCAAGCGCCCGATCTGATGGCGGCGGACGAGGTCTCCGTCACGTTCAGCCTGATCGGCGCCGTTTTCGGTTCCCCGGCTTTCGACGCATTCGAACTGCGGCGCCCCAGGGTATCGATCGGCTGGACGCCGGACGGGACCTTGAACTGGCAACGGGGCGGCTGGCTGACGGCGGCCGTTCAGGCCGTCTCCGAAGGAGACCAGTCGCAGGTATCGACAACAGGACAAAGGCGTATCGGCACCGTCACCGTCATCGACGGAACGATCAATGTCGACGACCGGCGGCGCGGCGAAAAATACAGCATCAGCGATCTCAACGGCACGATCAAATGGCCGTCGCTCGGCGCAAGCCTCGGCATCACGCTGAAGGGCGTGCTGAATGGCGAAGTGTTCAACTGGGCCATGCTCTGCGATCAGCCGCTGGTGCTGCTTGCCGGGCAGAATGCGCAGATGAAGACATCCTTCACCGCCGATCCGCTGACCGCCAACTTCGAGGGCATTGCGAACCTCTCCGGCAATGCGTTTCTGTCCGGCGACCTGCAGGTCGGCACGCCGTCGATCCGACATCTGCTTGCCTGGCGCGGCACGGATATCGGCGCGGCCGGAAATCTTGGCCGCATCAATGTCGAGGCCGCAATCACGACGGCCGGGCATACCGCCAAGCTCGACAAGCTGAAGCTCGGGATCGAGGAGTCCAATGCGACGGGCGTGCTGGATATCGCGCTGCCGCCCCGCGGCCTGCCCCGGGTGGGTGGCACGCTGGCCTTCGACCGCATCGACCTTCGCGCCCTCATGACGGCCTTTTCGCCGCTGCCGGGCGATGGCGGGAATGAAGACGAATTCGACGCCCATTCGATCGACGAAATCCGCATGGACCTTCGCCTTTCCGCGGGCGAAGCGGCCCTGGAGCCGTTCACGCTCGCCGACCTCGCCGCCGGTATCCGTATCGAGGAAGGAAAGGCGTCGCTCGACATCGGCGACAGCCAGTTCATGGGTGGCCGGATGAGCGGCCGTGTGCTCCTCAC
>CAMPIK010000336.1 GCA_946886325.1 uncultured Shinella sp. | reverse complement strand
GGCGAACTCGCCTTCGTCAACGCGATCTCGACGCCCTATCGCAGCGGGCGCAGCCATTTCGACGGGCAGGACATGCTCGAAAGCGGTGGTGCCAGCGTGGCCGACGAAAAGACCGGCTGGCTCAACCGGGCGATCGCCACGATCCCGCGCTCGGAGGCCCGCAAGGCGATCGACGTCAACACGACCTCCGCACTCATCCTGACCGGACCCAATCCGGCCGACGTCTGGTCGACGCGCGCCGATCTCGACCTTGCCGGCGACGAGGTCGCCTCGCTCGTGCGCCTCTACCGCAACGACCCGGAATTCGCCGCTGCGATGCAGGAGGCGACGAAGACGGACATGTCCGTCGACGATATCTACGAGGGGGCGAACCGCGGCGCCAAGATGGCCGACATCGCCAAGCTTGCCGCCGGCATGCTGTCGCGCGAATACCGCATCGCGAGCTTCTCGGTCACCGGCTGGGACACGCATATCGGCCAGGTCAACACGTTCCGCCGGCCGGTGCGCGAGCTCTGCGACGCCATCCTGAGCGTCAAGAAGAACATGCCGGCCGACGTCTGGCAGAAGACGGCGATCCTCGCGATCACCGAATTCGGCCGCACCGCGCGCGAAAACGGCTCCGGTGGCACCGACCACGGCACGGGAGGACTTGCGATCCTCGCCGGCGGCGCCGTCAAGGGCGGCAAGGTCTATGGCGAGTTTCCGGGGCTTGCCGAAAACAGGCTGCTCGACGGGCGCGACCTGATGCCGACCACCGATCTCCGGCAACTGGCGGGCGCCATGCTGCACCAGCAGTTCGGCGTGACGGCCGGCGATATCGGCAACACGATCTTCCCGGGCATGACCTTCGACCGCTCTGCGTCCTATCTCCGGTAGCGCGCGTGCGCTCGTCTGCGGCAACGGTGGAGGACTATCTCGCCGAGATGCCGGCAGACCGGCGCGCTGCGCTGTCCACGGTGCGGCAGGTGATCCTCGACAATCTGCCGGATGGCTATGTCGAGGCGATGAACTGGGGCATGATCGCCTACGAGGTGCCGCTGTCGATCGAGCCGAAGACCTATAACGGCCAGCCGCTGATGGTCGCCGCACTCGCCAACCAGAAGAAGCACATGGCCGTCTATCTCTGCGGCCTCTATTGCGGCGTTCCCCTGCTCAAGGACGATTTCGAGGCCGCCTACCGCGAGGCGGGCCTGCGGCTCGACATGGGTGCCGCCTGCGTCCGCTTCCGCCGCATCGAGGACCTGCACCTGGATGCCGTCGCGACTGCGATCCGCGCTGTGCCCGTCGAGACCTTCGTCGAGCGCGCCCGGCGGTAAAGCCGATCGTTATCCGATAATGTCGAAGACCCGGAAGATCCAGGCGATCTGGTAGGCGAGGCCGGCCAGGACGAAGGTTCCGTGGAAGGTGCGGTTCGTCGTCCAGGCGGCGAGGCCGCACAGGAGAATGAAGACGACATTTCGGATCGGGTATTCGTAGCCGAAATCGTTGAAATAGGTGTGCCGGAAATAGGCCTCGCCCTTGATGGCGGTGTCGGCGAGATCGATCGCATAGGCGAGCGCCAGGAATCCGAAGAACCAGGCGCGGCGCGACAGGAAATAGTGCTCGTAGCCGGTATATTCGTCGATCGAGGCCGGGAAGAGCAGGACGCAGAGGAAGAAGAACAGGCAGCCGAAGGCGATCAGGAACAGATAGATGCCGAAGCTGATCTCCGGCAGCGACTGGAGACGGAACTCCCACCACCAGAAATGCAGGATGAAGATGAAGAGGGAGAGCGTCCAGCCGAGATGGACCCAGTAGACCTTGTTGCGGCCGGGATGCTGGATGAAAAGCGCGAGCCCCGTCAGCAGCCGGGCGAGGCTGAGACTGATGACCATGCCGATGACGATGCGGATATGGCCGAAGAGCGCCGGATCGGCGACATGCGTTTCCATCGTGCTTCCCCCCTTCTTCTTCCCTCTTATTCCGCCGGTACCGGCGTCGGATGCCCCTCCGCGTCGAGCGCCACCATGATGAAAGTCGCTCCTGTGACCTTGTCGAGCGTTCCCGTCAGGTAGCGCTGCGCCCAGGCCTCGACCGAGAGTGTGATCGAGGTGCGGCCGACCTTCGTCACATCCGTATAGATGTTCAGCGTGTCGCCGATCTTGACCGGAAGCTCGAAGGCCATCTCCTTGACGGCGGCCGTCACGACGCGCCCGCGCGCCCGCTCGGCGGCTCGGATGCCGGAGGCAAGGTCCATCTGCGCCATGACCCAGCCGCCGAAGATATCGCCGGCCGCATTGGCATCACCCGGCATGGCAAGCGTGCGAAGCGTCAACTGGCCCTCGGGGGCCGTGTTCCTGGTCATGCGGGTCAACTCCATCTGTGCAAATTCCGGTTTAGCCCATCAGGCCGGGCAGCAAAAGACCAGTGGCGATTGCAATCTATGCCTGTCTGATGTCGTCAGGTTCAATTCTTGATGACCGTCAAGCGGCCAAGAATCATGCGGACATTCGCAATTGCTAACATCTGGTGGGTACAATTTTATGCGAATTTAACCTGTTTCCGTGAAGTCTATCGCCACTGTGGGCACACGCATGCCCGAGGGGGATTAGGAGACGACCGTGAAGAACTTCCGGATTTCAACCAGATTGTACATGCTTGTCGGACTTGCGCTGGCGATATTCTCCGCCGCGCTGGTCTATTCGCTCTATCACTACCAGGATGCCATGGTGGTCGAGCGCAAGTCCAAGCTGAAGGCGATGGACGAGAACATGCTGACGCTGTTTTCCTTCTATCACGGGCTTGAGACGGCCGGCACGCTGACGCGCGAAGAGGCGCAGACGCGGGCGAAGGATGCGGTCCGGGCGCTGCGCTACGAAGACAGCGGCTACTTCTGGATCAACGACATGAAGAGCGTGATCGTGATGCATCCGATCAAGCCGGCGCTCGACGGCACTGACCAGGCCGGCATGCAGGATCCGACCGGCAAGCACATCTTCCAGGAATTCGTGAAAGTCGTGAAGGAAAGCCCGACGAAGGAAGGCTTCGTCGATTACCTCTGGCCGAAGCCCGGCTTCGAGGAGCCGGTTCTGAAATATTCCCACGTTGCCGGCTTCGAGCCCTGGGGCTGGGTCGTCGGCACGGGCGTCTATGCGGATGACCTTGCGGCGATGTTCCGGCGCAATGCGATCGAGACGGCGGGTATCCTCGGCGTCGGCGCGCTGGCGATCGTGCTTGCCGCCTTTGCCATCGTGCGCAGCGTCGTCGGCCCGATTGGCCGTCTGAAAGCCTCGATGCAGGCGATCTCCGAGGAAGACGTGTCGAAGGACATCCCGGAACTGGACCGCAAGGACGAGGTCGGCGAAATGGCGGCCGTGGTTTCGGTTCTGCGCCAGTCGGTGCGCGAGCGGACCGAGTTGCGCGAGCGCGAAGGCGAACAGCAGGAGCGGCTCGACCGCGAGCGCAGCGAAGGGGAACGCCGCCAGCGTGCCGTCAGCCAGACCCAGGCCGAGGCGATGGGCGTCGTCGGCCAAGCGCTCGAGCGTCTCGCCAACGGCGACCTGACGGCCTCGATCGGCGACATCGCGCCGGAATATGCCAAGCTCCGCGAGGACTTCAACCGCGCGGTCGCGGCACTGAGCGACGTCATCAAGGCGATCGCCCATTCGACCGACATCGTGCATGGCAGCGCCGGCGGCATCGCGGAAGCGTCGAACAACCTGTCGCACCGCACCGAACAGCAGGCGGCCTCGCTCGAGGAAACCGCGGCCGCGCTCGACGAGATCACCGCGACGGTGCGCAGCGCCTCCGAGCGGGCGGCGGAAGCCAGCCGCATGGTCGCCGAGACCAAGCAGAGCACCGGCAAGTCGGGCAAGATCGTGCGTGACGCGGTCTCCGCGATGAGCCGGATCGAGGATGCCTCGAACAAGATCAGCCAGATCATCGGCGTGATCGACGAGATCGCCTTCCAGACCAACCTTTTGGCGCTGAACGCCGGCGTCGAGGCGGCACGGGCCGGCGAGGCGGGTCGCGGCTTTGCGGTCGTGGCGCAGGAAGTGCGCGAACTGGCGCAGCGGTCTGCCAATGCGGCCAAGGAGATCAAGGGCCTCATCAGCAATTCGGCGA
>CAMPIK010000335.1 GCA_946886325.1 uncultured Shinella sp. | reverse complement strand
GCGATGCGGGCGTGCGGACGGCCTCCGTCGGCGGCACCGATGGCGATGACGATCTCGTCGGGATGCGGCGCGTCGGCAATCTGGAAGTTGGCGGTGAGAAAGTGGGAGCGCTTGCCGTTTTCGCTCTTGTGCATCATCGGCAGCGAGAGCAGGGCGCCGGGCGCGTTTCGGGTATTGGCGAATTCCAGATAGTTTGTGCCGCCGATCGCATTGCGGAAGGGATTGCCGAAGCGCAGCGTGTGGATCATCGCCGAGGCGTGTTCGATCTCGCCGTTGATGCCGACCGCGGCGGCCTTGCCGCAGGATTCGATTTTTTCTGCCGGCATCTGTGCCAGCAGCCGGCTGGTCATCTGCTCGCTGAGCGGGCCGGCGATGCGGATGATCTCCGGCTGCAGGTTTTCGACATAACTCTTGCCTGCCCACGGATTGCGGATAATCGCGGCGACCACCACGTGGGTGATCACCCGGGAAGCGGCCTTGTCGCCCTCGACATGCGTCTCTTCGAGGAAGGTGCAGATCTTTCTGATGCCGAGTGTCATGTCGTTTCCGCTGTTGTTGCCATCCTTGCAAAACTAGCCGGGCAATCGTCCAATTCTTCCTCTCATCAAGAGGAACGGCCACGATATGCATCCTGCGAAAGGCAGTAGATTTGAGCCGGCTGGACGCGCATTATCCATGGCCGGACGGCAGGAGAACGCGACGGCTTGGACCAGACCTCGAGGATACTTTCGCTTCGCGACGTCGCGAGCCAGATCAACAGTGGCGGCGACCTTGCGACCGTGCTGCAGCACCTGATCGCGGCCGCCTGCCGGCATGCCAACTGGGCGCTTGGCTCGATCATGAGCATCGACGCCGCGCATGGGTTTGCCCATGTCATCGTCCGGCATGATCCGACGCTCATCCATCGCGACCTGCCCGACCGCTGGGAACTGGCGACCAGCCCCTCGCTGATCGCCCTTCAGCGCAACGAACCCGTCTATATCAGGGATGCGCGGGAAACCGGGGAATTCCCCGGCTATCGCAAGGAGGCATTCGAGCGGGATTACCGCACCGTCCTCGTCATGCCGATGAACTGCGCCGATGCCGAAGGGCGCCCGATGGTGCTGAGCGTCATCGCCCGCACGGTGACCGAGGTGACGGACGACGACCTCGCCTTTCTCGGGACGATCATCCATCTGGGCGCCATCGCCGTTGAAAAACAGCATCGCCTGGCGGCCGAACGTCTGGCGTCCGCCCGCCTCGACCGCGCGTTGACGGCGCACACATCACTGCTTGAGCATGTCCTTTCCGATGGCTCCGTCTCGTCGCTCGCCGCCATGGTCGGCCGGCTCCTGCCCGATCCGCTCGTCGTCGTCGATTTCACCGCGAACCAGGTGATTGCCGGACGCTCTCCGCTCGCCAGCGATTTCGACGATGCCGCGTGGCAGGCGGCGGCCTCGACGGTCCTGGCGCGCGCGCTTGCAAAGGCTGCCCGTGACGCCGTGGAGCGTGGCTCGACCGATACGGCGGCGATCTTCCTCAATGACGGAACCCGACAGTTACGCATTTCGGCACGTATCGAACCGCTGATGGTAGACCGGCAACTGGTCGGTGCGCTGGTGATCTTTCCCGCGCCGTCGGCAAGCGGCGAACTCGACCAGCTGATGCTCGACAGCGCCAAATTTGCCCTCAGCGTCCAGATGATGCGCAGCTTCCTGCGCTTCCGCTTCGAGACGCGCACCCAGAGCGAGCTTTTCTTTGAAGTGGTCGAGCGGCGCTGGCGGGATGCGGGTGACGTCACCCAGAGGGCGGCCCGGCTCGGTCTCGATTTCGGCGTGCCCCAGCAGATGATCGTGGTCGACTTCCCGGAGAAGGCAAAGGCCTTCGGCGGCGGGTCCGTCGATGTGGAGCACACGCTCTCGCGCATCATGCAGCAGGCCTCGGTTCAGGCGGGTCTCGTCGCCATCGAGGGTGGCGTGGTCTGCCTTGTGCCGCATGAAGCAGGCAGCAGGCAGGAGCGCAGGATGAAGCTCATGCGTCGCATCGCCGACGAGCTTGCCCGCTATTTCGACGAGGCGCCGATCGTCGTCGCCGGCAGTCTGTGCGCGGCACTCGAGGATTATCCGGCGGCCTGGGAGCGGTGCAGCCGGATGATCCGGATCGGCCGGTCGTTCGGCCTGACGGGCGCGCTCTCGACGCAGGATTTCGGGCCGCTCCCGATGCTGGTCTCCGCCGCCGATGTCGGAGATGTGCGCAGTTTCGTCAGCGAAAGCATCGGCGCCATTGCCGAGCATGACCGCGAAAACGGCACGCCCTATCTGGAAACGCTCTCCGCCTTTCTGGAGGAAGGCTGTCGCGGCCAGGCCTGTGCGGACCGCCTCGGCCTGCATGTCACGACGCTGCGCTACCGGCTTGCCCGCATGCAGGAACTCTTCGGCATCGACGTCGAAACGCCGGAAAGGCGCTTCTCCGTCGAGCTTGCCATCCGCCTGCACGGCGTCATCGACAACCGGGTCATCGGCGATCGCTGAGCCCTCGGCAGGCCCGCACGACACCTCCGGCCGTTCGTTTTCCGGCTCCTCGGGATAGGAGCAGAAGTCGCAGCACGCCTCCTCTGTTTGGAAGGAAGCAGAGACCGCCGGCCGGGGATAGCTTTCTCTCAACGAACCGGAGAGGAGGGTCGAACGACATGGCGGAGCAGGCGGCAGCGAAGGACGCACCGATCGATCCCATCGCGCTTCGCCGCGCCTTTGGCACGTTCGTTACCGGTGTCACGGTCATCACAACGCGGGAGGCGGATGGCACGCCGCGCGGCATGACGGCGAATTCCTTCACCTCGGTCTCCCTCGATCCGCCGCTGCTGCTCGTCTGCGTCGCCAAGTCGGCTTCGAGCTTTCAGGCCTTCACAGATGCGGACTGTTTTGCCGTCAATATCCTGCACGAGGGGCAGGTCGATGTGTCGGCGACCTTTGCGTCGAAATCGCCGGAGAAGTTCCGCTCGGTCAATCACGACCGGGTGCATACGGGCGCGCCGGTTCTGACCGACAGCCTGACCTGGTTTGACTGCAGCCTGCACAATTCCGTCGACGCGGGCGACCATGTCATCCTGATCGGCCAGGTGCGCGCCTTCGGCACCAGCCCGACCGCGCCGCTCGGCTTCTGCCGTGGACGTTATGCCAGCGTGAAGGACCCGTTGCCCACCGGCTGGCTCGCTTCGCACGGCATGATCATCGGCTATCTCATCGAGGCCGGCGACAGCCTGCTGCTGCGCTCGGATGGCAAGGGCGGCTGGGTTCTACCGTCGGCGCGCCGGCGCAAGGCCGACAGCCAGCTCGTCGTCGAGGGCGGCGAGGCGCTTCGCCTCGTGCCGGAGGAAACCTTCCTCTATTCCGTCTTCGATGTCGCCGACAGCGATCCGGGCTATCTCGTCTGCCGGGCACGGCTGGCGGGCGAGGGCGCCACAAGCAATCTCCCCGCCGACCTGCGCTTCTTCCCCGTGGATGACCTGCCCTACGACACGATCGCGACCCATGAGCTGCGCTCGATGCTGCGGCGCTACGGGCGTGAACGGCAGGCGGGCCGCTTCGGCATCTACATGGATTCCGACGATGGCGGGCGTGTCGCGATGATCGACGGCGAAGCCCGCGCCTGGCTCCAGGCATCCCAAGACCAAGGACAATGACATGAAGACCACAGTCAGCTCCATCGAGGGCTCGCGCCAGCTGCTGTTTATCGACGGCCGGTTCGTGGCCCCGAAGAACGGCACCTACATCCAGAGCTTCGATCCGACGACGGGCGCGCCCTGGTACGAATTTGCCGAGGCCGATGCGGACGATGTCGAGGCGGCCGTTAAGGCTGCCAATGCCGCCTTCCGCAATCCCGACTGGCGGCGCATGACGCAGACCGATCGTGGCGCGCTGTTGCGGCGTCTCGCCGAACTCGTGCGGGCCAATGCCGATACGCTCGCCGAGATCGAGACGCGCGACAACGGCAAGCTGCTCAAGGAGACGCGGGCGCAGATGCGCGCCATGCCGGACAGCTACCACTACTTCGCCGGCATGGCCGACAAGCTGCAGGGCGACACGATCCCGATCAACCGGCTCGACACGCTGAACATCAACCTGCGCGAACCGCTCGG
>CAMPIK010000334.1 GCA_946886325.1 uncultured Shinella sp. | reverse complement strand
CCGCCGACCTGCTGATCACCGTGGTGCGCAAGCCGGATGGCGAAGGCCATGCCGTTCTGACCGTGCGCTCCAGCGAAGGCGATTTCATTCTCGACAACCTCGAAAACGAGGTGAAGCTCTGGTCGGAGACGCCCTATCGTTACCTGAAGCGTCAGGCGTCCTTCCATGCGGGCCGCTGGGTTTCCATCGAGAATGGCGACACGATGATGGTTTCGGCCGTCGGCAAATAAGCCTCCTGCCCTTTCCCTATCGACCGGCCGCCTTTCGGGCGGCCGTTTTCATTTCAGCCGTTACCGATCAGCACGCCCGCGGCCAGGACAAGCCCGCCGCCCAGCACCACCTGGAAGGCGGCGCGCAGGAAGGGCGTTTCCATGAAGCGGTTCTGGATGAAGGCGATGGCCCAGAGTTCGACGAAGACGACGGCGATGGCGATCATCGTTGCCGTCCAGAAATGCGGGATCAGATAGGGCAGCGCGTGGCCGAGGCCGCCGACAGTCGTCATGATGCCGGATGCGAGGCCGCGCTTGACCGGCGAGCCGCGCCCCGACAGCTTGCCGTCGTCATGCGCCGCCTCGGTGAAGCCCATGGAAATGCCGGCGCCGACCGAGGCCGAAAGGCCGATCAGGAAAGTCTGCCAGGTGTCCTGCGTCGCAAACGCCGCCGCGAAGATCGGTGCCAGCGTCGAGACCGAACCGTCCATCAGCCCGGCAAGCCCCGGCTGCACATAGGTCAGGATGAACCGGCGGCGTTCGGTCTTGTCCTCGTCCGCCCGCGCGTCCTCGGTCAGATGCGTCTCGCCGAGCCGGCGGGCGAGCGATTCATGCGATTTCTCGGCAAGGGCCAGATCGCCGAGCAGCTTGCGCGTTTCCGCATCCGTCGTGCGGCCCGCGGCCTCAAGGTAGAAACGGTGCGCCGCGTCTTCCATCGCCTCGGCCTGCTCGCGGGCCTTTTCGAGCGGCATGTTGGCGATCAGCCAGTCGGGCTTTCGCTCGGGAAAATCGCGCACATGCTCGCGCCGGACCAGAGGAATGCGGCTGCCGAAGCGGGCGACGTGGCGGTCGATCAGCATCTGGCGGTGCCGGCTTTCCTCCTCCGCCATTTCTTCGAAGACGGAGGCCGATGCCGGATAGGCCTCCCGCAGGGCATCGGCATAGGCGAGATAGATGCGGCTGTCGTCCTCTTCGGCGGAAATGGCGAGCGCCAGAACCTCCTGTTCGGAGAGCGAGGCGAGCGGGCGCTTTGCGGGATGGAAGAGACGCGAGAGCATCATGAAATCCTCTTTAGAATAATTCTAAATAGGATTTAGCGACTGGAGCGTCAAGCTCGACAAGACCCGGAAGGCGCGGCTAAGGTGCGGCCACGCGAAGACACGAGGCCTGACTTGACTGCCATCATCCGTCCCCTGTCGACGAGCCGCGACACGCTTCTCGATCGAATCGGCCGGGTCGTGGCCGGCCGGCTTCAGAAGCAGACGTCGGGCTATGAGCCCTATACGCCGTCGGACCCCGACACGCTTGCACGCACGCTGCGCCCCGGCGACGTGCTTCTCGTCGAAGGAAACCAGAAGGTCTCGGCGGCGATCAAATACCTGACGCAATCCACCTGGTCGCATGCAGCACTTTTCGTCGGCGACGAGATCCCGGTGTCGGTGGAGCAGGCCGCCCTGCCGGCGACGCTTCGGCCGCAGCTCGTCGAGGTCAATCTCGGCGAAGGCTGCGTGGCGGTGCCGCTGGCGAAATACGCGACCTACAACACGCGCATCTGCCGGCCGGTCGGGCTGACGCCTGAAGATCGCGACGCGCTCGTCGCCTTCATGGTGTCCAGGCTCGGGCTGAAATACGATCTCAAGAACATTCTCGACATGCTGCGCTTCTTCCTGCCGACACCGCCGGTGCCGGTGCGCTGGCGCCGCCGCATGCTCGCCTTCGGTTCGGGCGATCCGACGCGGGCCATCTGCTCGACGCTGATCGCCGAGGCCTTCGGCGCGATCCGCTATCCGATCCTGCCGGAGGTGACGCGGGCGCCGGGCCGTTCGGCGGCGGCATCGACCTATTCGCGGGCGGAAATCCTGCACATCCGCCATCACTCGCTCTACACGCCGCGCGACTTCGACCTCTCGCCCTATTTCGAGATCGTCAAGCCGACGCTGGAATACGGCTTCGACTACAAGCGGCTGGAATGGAGCGAAAAATCAGGGACGACGGTCAGACCTTGAGACCGAGCGCCCTCTCCTGCTCGATATAGTCGCGCTGGCGGTCGGTCACGTAGTCGCGCACGATGGGTGCCGCATCCCGCTTGCGCGACAGCTGCATGTGGAAGACGAGCTGGCTGCCGGTGCGGAACATCATCTCCGCGCTGATCAGGTAGAATTCCCACATGCGGGCGAAGCGCTCGTCATACATGGCGACGACCTGGTCGCGGTTCGCCTCGAAGCGTTCGGCCCAATGGGCAAGCGTCGTCGCATAGTGGAGGCGCAGGAATTCGAGGTCGAGAACCCAGAGGCTGTTCTGCTCCACGGCCTCGAAGACCTCCGACAAGGCGGGCGAATAGGCGCCGGGGAAGATATATTTGCGCAGCCAGGCGCTCGCCATGCCGGGCGGGCTCATGTGGCCGATCGAATGGATGACGGCGAGGCCATCGTCCGGCATCAGGCCGTTCAGCGTCTTGAAGAACTCGCCATAGTGCTGCACGCCGACATGCTCGAACATGCCGACCGAGACGATGCGGTCGAACGGCCCTGTCACCTCGCGATAGTCGCGCAGCTCGAAGCGGACGCGGTCGGCGAGGCCCAGATCGAAGGCGCGCTTGGTGGCGAGCGCCTGCTGTTCGCGCGAAAGGGTAACGCCGGTGACCTCCACGTCCGCGATCGTCGCGAGATACAGCGCCAGATCGCCCCAGCCGCAGCCGATGTCGAGCACCTTCATTCCGGGCTTGAGGCAGAGTTTTGCCGCCAGCAGCCGCAGCTTGTTGCGCTGTGCCGCCTCCAGCGTCTCGCCCTCCTCGCGGAAATAGGCGCAGGAATAGAGCATGTTCTCGTCGAGGAAGAGCCGGTAGAAATCATTGCCGATATCGTAGTGATGGGCGACGTTGCGCTCGGCCTCGCCCTTGCGGTTCGATTGCTGGCGCTTGCGGAAACGCATCTTGACCGCCCGGATCGCCTTCTGGATCGGGTAGGAGCCGAGCGACAGGCGATTGACGGAAAAGAGCCGCAGGAAATCGCGCAGCGTCGAGCCCTCCTCGAAGCGCAGCGTGCCGTCCATATAGGCCTCGCCGGCGGCGAGTTCGGAATTGAAGACCAGCGCGCGATAAAGCTTCGGGTCGGTGAGGCGCATCGTCACCTCAATGCCGGGTTCGCCGGAAAAGACGTGGCGTTTTCCGGCCGCGTCGATGACGGTCAGGCGGCCCTTGCGGATGAAGGCTTTCATCATGTGGGAGAGCAGGAACATCGGCACCTCGGATCGTTGGTCGCAGGCGATGGCGGGAGCCTAGCACTCCTTGCGGGCAAATGTAGATTCAACCCCACGTGTTCCGCATGCGATCTCCGACGCGACAACAGGCACGATTGCGGAGCGTGGTCGAACGGACTATCGAAGTCGCATGACCACCCCGGACAGAGATCGCCAGTCGCATTTTGCAGCGCTTCGCCAGAAGGCCGTCGCCGACATGGCTGATATCGGCGTGACGGCGGACTTCATTCCCGTGCTGGTCGAGACCTTCTACGGCCGGGTGCAGGCCCATCCGGAGCTCGGGCCTGTCTTCGAGGCGCGGCTTGCCGGGCGCTGGCCGGCGCATCTGGAGAAGATGAAGCGCTTCTGGTCGGCCGTCGCCTTCAAGGATGGCGGCTATGGCGGCAAGCCCGTGATGGCGCATCAGGGCGTATCGGGCCTGACGCCGCCGCTCTTCCAGACCTGGCTCGGGCTTTTCGCGGATACGCTCGACGATATCGCTCCGTCGCCGGAGGCGAAGGACTGGTTCATGGCGACGGCGGAGCGGATCGCGAAGAGCCTGGTGCTCTCGCTGTTCTACAATCCGGCCAACGACGACCCGGCGCGAAACGCCTCCTGATCAGGTCTCTTTCGTGCTTGTCGTGACGCCGGCGCTTGCCAGCACCACGAGGCCGGTGCCGAGCATCTGCCAGGG
>CAMPIK010000333.1 GCA_946886325.1 uncultured Shinella sp. | reverse complement strand
CCGTAGTGGCTGAGCCAGCGGACGTCGGCGTTGAAGAAGTCGCGCAGGTCAGGCATGCCATATTTCAGCATGGCGATGCGGTCGAGGCCCATGCCCCAGGCAAAGCCCTGGTATTCATCGGGGTCGAGACCGCCGGCGCGCAGCACGTTCGGATGCACCATGCCGCAGCCGAGGATTTCCATCCAGTCGGTGCCCTCGCCGAACTTGACGATCGGGCCGGACGAGCGGTCGCACTGGATGTCGACCTCGAAGGACGGCTCGGTGAAGGGGAAGAAGGACGGGCGGAAGCGCATCGTGACGCTGTCGACCTCGAAGAAGGCCTTGCAGAACTCCTCCAGCACCCAGCGCATATTGGCGACATTCGCGGTCCTGTCGACCACGAGGCCTTCCACTTGGTGGAACATCGGCGAATGGGTGGCGTCGGAGTCCTGGCGGTAGGTCTTGCCGGGGATGATGATGCGGATCGGCGGCTTCTGCGCCTCCATCGTGCGGATCTGCACCGGCGAGGTGTGCGTGCGCAGCACCTTGCGCTCGCCGGTCTCGTCCGCCGGGAAGAAGAACGTGTCGTGCATCTCGCGGGCCGGGTGGCCCTCGGGGAAATTCAGCGCCGTGAAATTGTAATAGTCCGTCTCGATATCCGGGCCTTCGGCGATCGAGAAGCCCATGTCGGCGAAGATCGCGGTGATTTCGTCGACGATCTGGCTGATCGGGTGGATGCGGCCGCGTTCAGCGGGCGAGGAGCGGACCGGCAGGCTGACATCGACGGTCTCGGCGGCAAGGCGCGCCTCGATCGCGGCATCGCGGAGCGAAGACTTGCGCGTGGCGATCGCCTCGGTCACGTCGGTCTTCAGCGCATTGATCGCCGCGCCGCGGGTCTGGCGCTCTTCCGGCGTCATCGTGCCGAGCGTCTTCAGGAGTTCGGAGATCGAGCCCTTCTTGCCGAGCGCGCCGACACGAACGGCCTCGATGGCCGCCTCGTCGGAGGCTTCGGCAACCTGGCCGAGGAGGGATTGCTTCAACTGATCGAGATCGGACATCGGGTGAAAATCCATTGGCGGGTCAAAGAAAAACCCGCGCCAGCCCTGCCAGCGCGGGTTTCCCAATTCTAGATGGAACGAGCTTGGGAAGCGCTGGCTTAACGGACCGCGCTTTCAAACTCGTTCTTGGTGCCGGCGTCCTTGAGGTAATCGAGCGCCTTCTTGGAGGCTTCGATCAGGGCGCCGAAGGCAGCCGTCTCGTGGATCGCCATGTCGGAGAGGACCTTGCGGTCGACTTCGATACCGGCCTTGGTCAAACCATCAATGAAGCGGCCATAGGTCAGGCCGTGCTCGCGGACGGCAGCGTTGATGCGCTGGATCCAGAGTGCGCGGAAATTGCGCTTCTTCGCGCGGCGGTCGCGCGTTGCATACTGCATCGAGCGATCGACGGCGGCCTTGGCGGCGCGGATGGTGTTCTTGCGGCGGCCGTAGAAACCCTTGGCGGCCTTCAGTGTCTTCTTGTGCTTGGCGTGAGCGGCAACGCCGCGTTTTACACGGGACATGTCATGATCTCCTTAAAACGTATCCAAAAAACCTGATCAGTCTCAGAGACCGTTCGGCAGGTAGTTCTTGATGACTTTCTTGCCATCGGCTTCGGCCAGAACCATGGTTCCGCGCGCGTCGCGAATGAACTTGTTGGACCGCTTGATCATGCCGTGACGCTTGCCTGCGGCAGCCGCCAGCACCTTGCCCGTCGCGGTGATCTTGAACCGCTTCTTGGCAGACGACTTCGTCTTCATCTTGGGCATTTTGCTACTCCATTCTTCTTTTGGTGAAACCGGCTGACGAGGCTGGTTTCCAGCGTAAAGAACGGCCACGGCATGCCCTGCCGGACCGTTCGGACGGGGGCTTGTAACCGAAAGCCCCGGAAAGCGCAACCGGATTCCGGCGGCGGAAAATGCGAAAAGCCGCCGGCAGCGGCGGCTTCAGCGCAACTCTTGCAGGCTGCCTTACCTTGGCGCCAGCACCATCATCATCTGACGGCCTTCCAGCTTGGGCTCCGCCTCGACCTTGGCGATTTCCTGCGTGTCATCCTTGACCTGCAGCAGAAGCTTCATGCCGAGTTCCTGGTGCGCCATTTCGCGTCCGCGGAAGCGGAGCGTCACGCGCACCTTGTCGCCGTCTTCGAAGAACCGGTAGATCGCCTTCATCTTCACCTGATAATCATGGGTGTCGATGTTGGGGCGCATCTTGATCTCCTTGATCTCGACGACCTTCTGCTTCTTGCGCGCCTCTGCCGCCTTCTTCTGGTTGGCGTATTTCAGCTTGCCGAGATCGAGAATCTTGCAGACCGGCGGATCGCTGTTGGGGGAGATCTCCACCAGATCAAGTCCGGCGTCCTCCGCCATCTTCAATGCCTGCTCGGTCGGAACGCTGCCGTGGTTGGTACCTTCGGCATCAATGAGCTGAATCCGGGGGATCCGGATTTCCTTGTTTGCGCGCGGGCCTTCCTTGACAGGTGCGTCCGCTTTGTAGGGTCTGCGAATGGTCGTATTCTCCTCGAATTGTTTCGGATACGGGTGTCGATTGTCGTTGGAAATCCACACCCGTCCGCGCCCCGCGAGGGGTAGGCGGCAATGTGTGGATCGCCCGGACGATGTCAATAGCATGCCGTGCGGAAAAAATCACCACCTCTCCCGCAAGGCGCGAAATTGATGTAGGCGGGCTGCAATCGGGCGAACAAAGTCCCGAGGAACAGCACCGCAATGATGAAAATGGAGCAGGCCATGACCCTTGACCAGACCGCAGACGGCGCGATGCAATTCCTCACGGTCGGCGACGGCGACGACCGGCGCGCCATCGCCATGCGGCTCGATGCGCCGAAGGCCGGAAACGGCCTGCCGCATGTCGTCTGGCTCGGCGGCTACCGGTCCGACATGACGGGCACGAAGGCCGAGGAACTTGCGCGGCATGCGCAGGCGCTCGGCACGGGCTGCATCCGCTTCGACTATTCCGGCCACGGTGCCTCGGGCGGGGCCTTCGCCGACGGCACGATCTCGCGCTGGCTTGAGGAATCGCTTGCCGTCATCGATCACGCGCGGCACGCCATCGGCACCGGGCGCATGATCCTGGTCGGCTCGTCGATGGGCGGGTGGATTGCGCTGCGCGCCATTGCGGAACTGAAGGCGGCCGGGCGCGGCGATCTCGTCTCGGGACTGGTGCTCATCGCGCCGGCGCCCGACTTCACCAGCGAACTGATCGAACCGAACCTGACGGAAGCCGAGCGGGCGTCCCTCACCGACCGCGGCTATTTCGAGGAACCGACGCCCTACGGACCCGAGCCGAACATCTACACGATGAAGCTCATCGAGGACGGGCGCGCCAATCGCGTGCTGGACGGATCGATCGACACGGGCTGCCCCGTTCACATCCTGCAGGGCATGAAGGACCCGGACGTTCCCTTCGAACATGCCGTGCGGCTGATGGAGCATCTGTCCGGCGACGATGCCGTGCTGACACTGATTCGCGACGGGGATCACCGGCTTTCCCGGCCGGAGGACATTGCCAAAATGCTCTCCGCGGTCTCGAAACTGGCTGAACAGCGGGCTTGACGGCCCTTCCAGACGCCTGCCCGTGGCAGGACGGAGACACATTTTAACCATATTCCCCCATCGCCAATTATGATGATTGACTTCCCCTCGCCTAAAATTTTAACGTTTCGTTAATAAATGAGGGGACTGTCGATGGCGCGAATGACTGGTGCTGGGGCCTTGCTGATGGCGATGACCGCCGTCTTTCTTTCCTCTTCCGCAGCCTTGACTGCGCCGGCCTCGGCCCTTTCGATGCGCACCGGCGGGGTGACCTCCCAGCCGATCGGCCACTACCAGTTCTGCCAGAAGAACCGGCGCGAATGTTCCAGCATCCGCAACGCGAACCCGGCCAAGGTGACGGCCGTCGGCTGGCGCGTCATTCGCGACGTCAATGCCTCGGTCAACCGCGCCATCAGGCCGGTGACGGACCGCGAACTCTTCGGCCGCGACGAGTTGTGGACCTATCCGAACGGCGCCGGCGACTGCGAGGACTTCGTGCTCCTCAAGCGCAAGAAGCTCATGGAGCGTGGCTTTGCCGCCGCCGACCTGCTGATCACCGTGGTGCGCAAGCCGGATGGCGAAGGCCATGCCGT
>CAMPIK010000332.1 GCA_946886325.1 uncultured Shinella sp. | reverse complement strand
ACAGGCTTGAATCGGCGCTCGGCTATACCGGCGAGGCGCTGATGGTGCACGGCGCCTGCTCGTCTTCAGGCTGTTATGCGATGACCGACCAGGGCATGGCCGAAATCTATCCGATCGTGCAGCATGCGCTGGCCGGCGGGCAGCGCAGCTTCCAGGTCCAGGCCTTTCCCTTCCGCATGACCGCGAAGAACATGGCGCGCAACCGCAACAACGAGAATTTCGCGTTCTGGAAGACGCTGAAGGTCGGCTACGACGCCTTCGAACTGGCGAAGAGCCAGCCGAAGGTCTCCGTCTGTGGCGGCCGTTATGTCTTCAATACGGAATTCGAGGGCGGCGAACCGGCCGATCCGCTGGCCATGTGCCCGGCCGCCGTTGCCCTGCCGGACCCGTCGCTCGTCGCCGGCATCCAGGCGGAACAGTCGAAGATCGACGCGCTCGTCGCCAGCGGCTATGCGTCGGATACCGGCTCTTATCTCGATGGCGGCATGCACGAAAGCTTCCGCTCCATCCTCGAGCGCCAGGGCGCCAAGAAGCTCGCCGCCCGCACGTCGCGCACGAAATATCCCGTCAGCCGGCCGGAAGCCGCGCTCGCCGACCCGCACTGAAACGAGTAGCCATGGCGAATGGTGCGGACTACCGCACCGGCGCCGGATGCAGGGAAAGCATGCCGAGCAGCTTCTTCTTGAGGCTCGGCGGCCGCTCGGGATCGAGCAACTCGTTTTCAGCGAACGGCTCTTCGTAAATCGCAACCTCTTCCGGCTCGTAAGGCACCAGCGAACGCCCGCGACCGACGAGACTGTCGATCGCCTTCGACAGCGATCCATCATGCGTCAGCAGCGCAGTCTCGACCGCTTCGATCCCGACGCCCAGATGCTCCGCCAGCAGGTCGTTGCGGATCGCGCCGATCCGCTGCCGCATCGCCTCCGCCGTCTCGTCCTTGCCCGCCTCGATGATCAGGTCGCATTCGGTGTCGAAGCCCATCGAGCGGTTGTTGAGATTGGAAGAACCGATGCGCAGCAACCAGTCGTCGACGACGAGGATCTTGGCATGCACGTAGATCGGTTCTCCGGCAGCGGTGACCGGCGAATAGATGCGGAAGCGGTTGTGCACGTCGGCGGCCTTGACGAGGGCGAGAAGCCGCGCGCGAGCCGTGTCCATGGTGATCGTTTCGAGAAAACCGTCCGCCGATTCCGGATTGACGATCACGACATCCGGCCCGTCCGCTTCGCCAAGCCGCGCGGCGATCGCCTCCGCGATCCGGCGTGAGGCGAAATACTGGCTCTCGCAATAGATCATGCGCCGGGCTGCGGCGATGGCATCGAGATAGAGCGCCTCGATCTCCCGGATTTCCGCGCGTTCGCCATATTCGGGCGCGGTGCGGGCGATGGCGACGTCGATATCGGTGAAGGTCGGCTCGATGCGCGCCGGCCAGAACGCCTCGCGCTCCGGCGGCGGCTCGATGGTTTCCCCGGCCGCAATGGTCCAGCGCGCGCGAACCAGTTCGCCGAGAGCCTTCGCCGCCTTGCCGTCGACCACGGCGGTGGCATCGTGCCAGGGGCCGTAGCGGCGACCCGTCGGCCGGCGCCGGCGCGGGTCCTTGTCGAGATGGTCGCGCGTATCCCAGCGGTCGGTCGTCATGTCGATGCCGCCGCAGAAGGCAAGTTTGTCGTCGATCACGACGATCTTCTGGTGGTGCGCGGCACTCGTCGGATGGGCGCCGTCGAGCTTGAAATGGATGCGCCGGCTCGTCATCCAGTCGAGAATGGCGAGCGGCGTCGTGCCGCGCCCGATGGCCATCAGCGCGCCGACGTCCCATTTGAGCACATGGACCTCGACCTCCGGCCGGTGCTTGTCGAGCCAGCGCAGGAAGGGGCCGAGCTTGTTCGGACCCTCGAGCGTCTTCTCCTCCGGCTCGAAGGTCATGCGGGTGTCGAAGTCCCAGCCGATCAGATAGACGCTGTGCCGGGCCGCGAGGATCGCCTCTTTCGCGGCCACGAAATAGTCGGCCGCATCCACGATCAGCGCGAAGCGATCGACATGCTCGATCCGCCAGCAGTTTCGGCCCGGTTTGAGCAGGGGTTCGTCAATCGCATCTGTTGTCATGGACGCTGAAAGTAGCGGCGCGCGGTCAACGGTCAACGGCCTTGCGGAAAGATCGTGGCGCGAGAGGAAAAGGCGATGGTTGCAGCCTTGTTTTCGCGCCAATTTAATGAATTCTTAAGGGTCATCTCACCGGGAGAACAATTCATGGCGCTTGGCGTATCGCATCGATTGCAGGATGGAATCGATGGCGTTGAAACGATGACCCGCTTTGCGCTGGCCGTGCTGGCGCTCGCGTCGGGCGTCTATACCTATCTCGGCGTGCGCAGCATCCTCGACGGCTCGGCAACGGTCGTGTTCTTCGCTGCGATCATCTATTCCAGCGCCGTTTCCGTCGCGATCTACGCCTTCTGGACCTACATGGCGCGGTTCTACCCGCATGTGACGGGTGCTGCCGGCCGCGGCGCGATGCTCGGCGTCATGGCGCTCGGCTGCGCGATGATCATCGCGATGTCGAGCTGGCTGAACGCGGCAGCCCTTGCCGGCTCGGCGGCGCTCGAACAGCACCTCGCCGAGACGCAGGAGGATTATACGTCCGACCTCGACAGGGCGCACCAGAATGCGCTCGCCGCGCAGAGCCTGCTTCCCGATATCCAGCGCGCGTCGGAGCGTTTCGCCCGGCTTGCCGAGGAGGAGCGCGAGACTGGCGCGCTGACGGGAACCACCGGCGCCGGAAGCGTCGTGCAGCTTCTCTCGCAAATGGCGGCGCAGCTGAAGGAACTGGAAGGCGGCATCGCCGCCTCGCGCGAACGGGTCGCAACGCTCTTCGAACAGGGCCGCACCCATCTCTCGACGATGCGCGAACTCGTCTCCGCACCCGGCGCCATCGATCCGCGCGCCGATCGCTTCGCTGCGGAAGTGGTCGCGCTCAGCGGCGTGATCGCCTCGCTCGAGCAGACATCGATCGCTGCCTCGGTGAAACGGGCGGCAGACGACCTGTCGCTCGGCTTCATCGCGCCGGTGGCGAGTGGCCGCGAGGCCGACCTTGCCAACCGGCAGGATCAGGTGATGGAGACGATCCGCGCCTCTGTGTCGGCGCAATCCAAGGTGCTTTCCGATGCCGCCGAGGAAATCCTGACGCGCCAGCCCGTGGCGGAGCGGCGCTTCGTCCCGCTGTCTTCGGCGGAAGCGGTCTTGCGCTATGCCGGCGATTTCATCCCGAGCTGGGCGGGAGCGATATCGATCGACCTGTTGCCGGCCGTGCTGATCTTCATTCTGGCGACAGTGCACGCCGCCCTGCGGCGCCAGAACCAGCGGCTGCCCTTCGCCGACCGCATCACCGCCGGCGAGCTTCTGGAAGCCCTTGCCGTCCAGCGCGAGCTGACCAGACGCACCGGAGAAGACGTGGAAACGGTTCTGAAGGAAGCGGAAGAATCAAACATCACCAGCCTCGACGTCACCGGCAAGACCGTGCGAAAGGGACCGCCCGCATGACGACGGCAAGGCTCCGGCCGCTCAAGGATTGGTTTCTGCGCACCGACGACGGCCAGATGATGCGCTGGGCCTTCGTCGGTCTGGCCGTCACGGCGGCCGTCTTCGTTGTCATCGATCTCAACGAGATCAGTGCAGCGCGGAAGGACGCGGCAGACCGCCTGCCGCTGGAGACGGGTGCGGACCCCGTTCTGCCGCCGGCCCTGACCGACGGCGAGCCGGTATCGCCGCCCTCGGAGATCACGACGGAGCGCGAGGCGCTGCGTTCGCCGATGCGCTTCGACCTCCAGCCGGGCGGCATCCTGCTTGCCCGCGGCACGATCGACGTGGGTGCTGCCGCGCGCTTCGAGGAGGAGATCGGCAAGCGAGGCGAATATGTGAAAGTTGTTCTGCTCGATTCGCCCGGCGGATCTGTGGAGGACGCGCTGGCGATGTCGCGGCTCGTGCGCGAGAAGGAACTGACGACGCGGATTGCCGCCGGTGCGCTCTGCGCATCGTCCTGCCCGCTCGTGCTTGCCGGCGGGATCGTGCGCGAGGCGGAGGAAAAGTCGGTGGTCGGCGTCCATCAGGTGTTTACCGGCGGAAGCGAGCAACCGTCTGCGGCCGAAGCCATGTCGAGCGCGCAGGCGACCACGGC
>CAMPIK010000331.1 GCA_946886325.1 uncultured Shinella sp. | reverse complement strand
AGGTGATGCCGCCGAGGAATTCGAGCTTGCCGAAGGTCTTCGTGGTGGCACCGACGGCGAAGTTCTCGATCGTGCGGCAACTGACCGGCAGGTCGACACCACGCGCCAAGGCAGGCATCGAGGTCAGTGCGGACGATAACAGCAGGACGGCCAGACTCCGGCTGAACAACCGACGACATAGTACGGAGCCTTGGTTGCAGTCGGACGGGCGATCCATCGCGTCAGCCGGCACGGCGCGTTCGGCCGGGCCGGCGCTGCATGCTCTCGTCCTCGAAAAGCGAGGCGAGTTGTTCCGTCATCGCACCGGCCAGTTCGTCGGCATCGACGATCGTCACGGCGCGGCGGTAGTAGCGGGTCACGTCGTGACCGATACCGATCGCCAGGAGCTCGACGGGCGAGCGCATCTCGATCTGGTCGATCACGGCACGCAGATGGCGCTCGAGATAGTTGCCGGGATTGACGGACAGCGTCGAATCATCGACCGGCGCGCCGTCCGAGATCATCATCAGGATGCGCCGCTGCTCGCGGCGGGCCAGAAGACGGTTGTGCGCCCAGATCAGCGCCTCGCCGTCAATGTTCTCCTTGAGCAGACCCTCGCGCATCATCAAGCCGAGGTTGCGTCGGGCGCGGCGCCAGGGCGCATCGGCAGACTTGTAGACGATATGGCGCAGGTCGTTCAGGCGGCCCGGCGATTGCGGCTTGCCGCCGGCAAGCCACTTCTCGCGCGACTGCCCGCCCTTCCAGGCCTTGGTGGTGAAGCCGAGAATCTCGACCTTGACGCCGCAGCGTTCCAGCGTACGCGCCAGAATGTCTGCGCAAGTGGCGGCAACCGTGATCGGCCGGCCGCGCATCGAGCCCGAGTTGTCGATGAGCAGCGTCACGACCGTATCGCGGAAATTCGTATCCTTCTCCCGCTTGAAGGAGAGCGGCTGCATCGGATCGATGACGATGCGCTGGAGACGGGCCGAATCGAGATAGCCCTCTTCGAGATCGAATTCCCAGGAGCGGTTCTGCTGCGCCATCAGGCGGCGCTGCAGCCGGTTGGCGAGCCGCCCGACCGCGCCCTGCAAATGGGAAAGCTGCTTGTCGAGGAAGGCGCGCAGACGCTCAAGCTCGGCCTCGTCGCAGAGCTCCTCCGCCGTGATCATCTCGTCGAACTCTTCGGTGAAGACCGTATAGTCGACCTTCTCGTTGAAATCGCTGAACGGATGGTTCGGCCGGCGCACCTCGCCGGGCGTCTCGCTGTCGTCGCTGTCGTCATCGACGAGGTCGTCGTCGGATATCTCCGCGCCGTCCATCTCGCCGTCTTCCATCTGGTCGTCGGACGTCTCGTTCTCGTCGGCGGGCGCCGCGTCGTCGCCGGCCTCTTCCTCCGACTGGCTCTCGTCCTGCTCGTCGCTGCGCGGCTGGTCCTCGTCGCTGTCGTTGTCCTGATCATCAGGCTCGACATCGTCGTCGCCATATTGCTCGGCGACGTTCATCGAGGCGAGCATGTTGCGCACGACGCGCGAGAATGCCTGCTGGTCGTTGATCGAGGTGGAGAGGCCCTCCATGTCCTTGCCGGCCTTCTCCTCGATGAAATCGCGCCAGAGATCGACGACCTGGCCGGCCGATGCGGGCGGCGCCCGGCCGGTCAGCTTCTCGCGCACCATCAGCGCCACGGCCTCCTCGAGCGGCGCATCCGCCTGCCGCGAGATCGCACCGAAATTGGCCTTTGTGTATTTTTCCGACAGCATCGAGCCGATGTTCTCGGCCATGCCGTGCATGCGGTTGGCGCCGATCGCCTCGACGCGCGCCTGCTCGACGGCATCGAAGATTGCCCGGGCATCGGCGCCCTGCGGCGACATCAGCGCATGCACGCGCGCATCGTGGCAGGCCTTGCGCAGCGCCATGGAATCGCCGAGGCCGCGGGTGACGGCAAGCTCCTGGCGCGTCGGGCGCTTGGAGATTTCCGGCAGGCGCATGCGCTCGCCGGTCAGTCCCGGACGCTCGTTGGCAAAGCTGACCTCGATTTCGGGATCACCGGCGATCGAGCGGATGCAGCCCGTCAGCGCCCGGCGGAACGGTTCCGCATCGACCGGTGCGCCGGGTCTCGGTTTGGAATTGTCGCCGCGAGCCGCCATGTCTCAGATCTCCGGCCTCAGGCCGTCGCCTCCAGCACGATATTGGCGGCGCTTTCCTTGAGCTCGACGCCGAAGGCGCGCTGATAGTGCTCGGCAACCAGAGCCCGCTCGAGTTCGTCGCACTTGTTGAGGAAGGTGACGCGGAAGGCGAAGGCGATGTCGCCGAAGATCTCGGCATTCTCCGCCCAGGTGATGACCGTGCGCGGGCTCATGACCGTGGAAAGATCGCCATTGATGAAGGCGGCGCGCGTGAGGTCGGCGACGCGAACCATGCGCGATACCGTATCGCGACCATCCTTCCTCGCCGAAAGCGACTTCACCTTGGCGGCAACGATGTTGACCTCGTTTTCATGCGGCAGGTAATTCAGCGTGGTGACGATCGACCAGCGGTCCATCTGCGCCTGGTTGATCTGCTGCGTGCCGTGATAGAGGCCGGTCGTATCGCCGAGACCGACGGTGTTGGCCGTCGCAAAAAGGCGGAAGGCCGGATGCGGGCGGATGACGCGGCTCTGGTCGAGCAGGGTCAGGCGGCCGGAGGATTCCAGCACGCGCTGGATGACGAACATCACGTCCGGGCGTCCGGCGTCATATTCGTCGAAGACGAGCGCGACATTGTGCTGGTAGGCCCAGGGCAGGATGCCGTCCTTGAACTCGGTGACCTGCAAACCGTCCTTGACCACGATCGCGTCCTTGCCGACGAGGTCGATGCGGCTGACATGGCTGTCGAGGTTGACGCGCACGCAGGGCCAGTTGAGGCGCGCCGCGACCTGCTCGATATGGGTCGACTTGCCCGTGCCGTGATAGCCGGAGACCATGACGCGGCGGTTATGGGCGAAGCCTGCGAGAATCGCGAGCGTCGTTTCCCGGTCGAAGAGATAGTCGGGGTCGAAATCCGGAACATAGGCGTCCGCCTTGGAATAGGCCGGGACACGGATGTCCGAATCAATGCCGAAGGCCTCCCGAACCGACACTGTGGTATCCGGGAGGTTGGAAATATCGATATCCATCTTGCTCATCATGTCTCCGCAACGGTCGCCGCCACGACCGCTTCATGTCCTGGTACTGTTCCGATTGCTCTAGCAGAAGCCGGCCTGCTTTAACAATTGATATGCTTGGATGACCGCGCGAAAACGCTCCTCCGAACCCCTGTCTCCGCCATTTGCGTCAGGATGGTGCTTTTTGACAAGTTCCTTGTAGGCGGACTTGATGTCCTGCGTCGTCGCGTTTGCCGAAAGGCCGAGCGTATCGAAGGCCTTGGCTTCCAAAGTCTTCAGCTTGCGGGCACGCGGTTCCATTCGAATGCCGCGCGCCTTGCCCTGCTCGAAGAAGCCATATGGATCGCGCATGCGCTGATTTGCCCCTGCGGTGCCGGAGCGCACGTTGCCTTGCGCCGGACCGTTGCGGGACGCCTTGTTGACACCCACGGTCCAGGTCGGGCGATGGCCGGTGATCGCCTCTTTCTGGTAGCGCGCGATCTCGGTGTCCGAGAGGCCGGAGAAATAATTGTAGCCCTTGTTATATTCCTTCACATGCTCGAAGCAGAACATGAAGAACTGGCCTTCGGCATTCCGACCGACCGGCGCACGATGGGCGGCCGGCGCCTCGCAGCCGTCCCACTGGCAGACAGGCGCTGCCGGCTCGGGGCGCTCCACACGACGTTTCGTGCGGATTCGATCGAAGTATTTTGAATCGAGTTTCATCACGCAATTATGGGTCCGATACTGAGGGACAACAAGAATTGACAAAGCGGATTGTTGCTGGCTTTGTGGGACCCCATTTTTGCAGGCGGGAGCCGGCTTTTCCGACCCCTTTGAGGCAGGACGATGACTCTGAAATCCCGGATCGAATATAGGCTGTCAGACGCCTTCTCGCCAGAGCGGCTGGAGGTGATCAATGAAAGTCACCTCCACGCGGGCCACAAACCCGAGTTCACCGGCGGCGGCGAGACGCACATGCGCATTCGCATCGTCTCGCAGAGCTTTGCGGGACTGAACCGGGTCGCACGCCATCGCGCCGTCAACGACCTGCTGAAGGACGAGTTCGACGCAGGGCTGCATGCGCTGG
>CAMPIK010000330.1 GCA_946886325.1 uncultured Shinella sp. | reverse complement strand
AGCGCCGACAGCGTGTCGCCGGAGAATTCGCGCGGCGAGACGTTGATCGCCACCTATGCGTCGGGCAGTCCGAGCGACGGCAGCGTCCGCAGGAAGCCGGCGGCGCGGGCCGCGACGTGACCCGTCAGCCGGTGCGGGATGTGCAGGGCATGCGCCGCGTGCACGATATCCGGCGGGCTGACGGCGCCGAGGACCGGGTCGGTCCAGCGCAGCAGGGCCTCGAAGCCGATGACCCGGCCGTCCGACAGCGCGACTTGCGGCTGGTAGTGCACGTCGATCTCGCCGCGTTCGAGGGCTTCGGGCAACGTCGCCTCGATCCGGCGCTGGCGCTCGATGCGGGCCTTGAGGACCGGGTTGAAGGTGCCGAGCCGGCGGCGCCCGCCTTCCTTGGCGGCGTAGAGCGCGATATCGGCGCTGGCAAACAGCGTGTCGGCGGCCTCGCCATGCTCGGGGTGGAGCGCAAGGCCGGCGCTGGCGCCGATCACGACCGGGCGGCCCGCGATCTGGACCGGTTCGCCGGCAAGCCGCACGATGTCGCGGCCGATGATGCGGGCGCGGGCACCGGCGTCGCTGCCTTCGACGATGACGGCGAATTCGTCGCCGCCGAGGCGCGCGACCGTGTCGAGCGGGCCGACGAGACCGGAGAGGCGGTCGGCGATTGCCTTCAGCACAAGGTCGCCGGCGCCGTGGCCCATCGTGTCGTTGATCGCCTTGAACCGGTCGAGATCGACGACGAGGAGGGCAAGTGATGCGGGCGCGGACGGGCCTTCGAGCACGGTTCTGAGCCGCTCGTTGAAGAGCGCGCGGTTGCCGAGGCCGGTCAGCGGATCGCTGTTGGCGAGCGTCTCGAGGTCGCCGTAGGACTGGCGGATCTCCGCATTGGCGGAAGCAAGGGACGAGGCGAGCGACAGGGCGCGCAGCCGCGCCTTCTCGGCACGGATGAAGCCGTCCTCGCTCATGCGGCTGGCGCGGAACATCATGACGGCAAGCAGCAGCACGTCGGCGGCAATGACCATCGTCACGGGCGTCGCCGCCAGCATCAGCGAGGCGATGGTGGCCGAGAGCGGCGGCGTGGCGAAGAAGAGGGCGGTGCGCGAACAGGCGGTGCTCTGCATCAGGGCGCCCGCCGATATGCCGCCGATGATGAAGATCACATAGGCATTGGCGCCATCAGCATTGAGCCCGCCGCCGATCAGCGGCGCGAAGGCCCAGACGACGCCGCCCGCAAGGGCACCGGCCGAGAGATGCCGGAGCGTGCGGCCTGGTTCCCGCACGCCGCTGTCGCGGCGCCGGATCAGGGCGACGCCGGCAAGCCGCAGGGCATTCAGCGCCAGTACGGCGGCGATCCAGGCGAGAATGTGCGGGCCGGGTTCGTCGAGCCAGAGCACGATGGCGGTCGTCACGGCGATGAAGGAATTGGCGAGAAGGGACACGACGATGCTGCCGAGCACGGCTTTCGCCTGCGCCGCTTCGATCAGGGTCGCTGTTTCCATTTCCGGACCGGGCCGGACGTGATCGCTCATGGCATTCTCCGGCGGTATCGCACCGCCGCCGCGAATGCTCGTGCGTCCGGGATAAGATAGCTTTAACGCCGCACCCTCAAATCCGGGGAGGCGGCAGCCGCGCGCTTGCCGGATGGGAGTGGTGACGGCGGCAATCGCGCCGCTTGACGGCGCTTGCGGACGGTCTATTGGAAGACCGTCATCCCTCCCGAGGAATCATCGATGCCGTTCGCCTTGAACCCCGCGGCCGTCTGGCCGATTGTGCTGCTGATCTTTTCCAATGTTTTCATGACCTTCGCCTGGTACGGGCACCTGAAGTTCAAGTCTTCGCCGCTCTATGTCGTCATCCTCGTCAGCTGGGGGATCGCGCTCTTCGAATATTGCCTCGCGGTGCCGGCGAACCGCATCGGCCACGAGGTCTTCTCGGCCGCCCAGTTGAAGACGATCCAGGAGGTGATCACGCTGGTGATCTTCGCCGGGTTTTCGGTCTTCTGGCTGAAGGAAAGCCTCACCTGGAACCATCTCGTCGGTTTCGCGCTGATTGCCGCCGGTGCCGCCTTCGTGTTCAAGGGGTAGTTGCGGTTCGTCTATCGCAGCGCAGAAAAAAGTCATATTCTTCCGTAACGTTACCAGGGACACGAGACCGTACGGGGCATCATGAGCATTTCCTTCGAAACGATGGCGGCGATTCGCTTCGGCTATGGCTTCAAGCCGGGCGAAACGACACCGAAATCCGTTGACGCGCTGTTGAAGAGCGTCGAGGAAGGCATGCGCGAGACCTGCCTGTTTCCGGACCGGGGGGCCGCGCAGCGCATCAGCGATGCGCGGGAAATCCAGGCGCTCGGCATTCGGCTACGGCGCGAATATCGGCAGATGAAAAAAGACGGCGTCGACATGACGAAGCGCCGCAAGGGACCCAATCCGTTCCAGCTTGCGACGGCGCAACTGCTGCAGTCCGACACGCACCAGAAGATCCAGCAGATGGTGGCCTCGCCGCATGGATTCTACGAGCGGCTGGTCTCCTTCTGGGTCGACCATTTTTCGGTCAGCGCCGGCAAGAATGCGGTCGTGCGCATGCTCGTCGCGCATTACGAGACGGCGGCGATCCGGCCACATGTCGGGGCTCGCTTCGAGACCCTCCTGACGGCCGCGATCCTGCATCCGGCGATGCTCGAATATCTCGACCAGGGCCGTTCGCTCGGTCCCAATTCCGCACTCGGCAAACGGCGCGGGCGCGGGCTCAACGAGAATCTCGGCCGCGAACTCATCGAGTTGCACACGATGGGTGCCGGAAGCGGCTATACGCAGGATGATGTGCGCAATGCGGCCCTCGTCTTGACGGGGCTCTTCGTCGACCAGCGGGAACTGACTGTCGATTTCGGCGTCAACCGCGCCGAGCCGGGCGCCCATACGGTGCTGGGCAAGAGTTACGGCGGTGAGCGCCGGACGATCCGCGACGCCGAGGCGCTGATCCGCGATCTCGCCGCGCACGACGCGACGCGCAAGCATATCTGTCGCAAGCTCGTCGTGCATTTTCTTGCCGACGAGCCGCCGGCCGACATCGTTACGGCCATGGAAGAGCGCTGGATCGCGACCGACGGTGATCTCATGGCTGTCTACCGCGCCATGCTCGAACACCCCGCGAGCTTCGAGGGCGAGGGGCAGAAGGCCCGTCAGGCGCTCGATTTCGTCGTCGCAGCGCTGAGGGCGCTCGATGTGCCGCTGGAGGCAATCGATCCGCTGGAGCGGCGTGCCAACCGTCGCGAGATGGCGGAAATGGACGGTGCCAAACGTCCGGCGCAGGGTGCGCCGATGATGGACGGGGAAGCCGGCGCCGACATGATGGCGATGGACGACGGCGACATGGACGCTGGGGGCATGGATGCCGGGGATATGGAGGCGGGCATGACGCCGCAGCGCCGCATGCGCCCCAATCCGCTGACCGTTGTGACGCTTCGCCAGCTCGGCCAGCCCGTCTGGTCGCCGCCGAGCCCGGCCGGCTGGGAAGAGGGCTTTTCGGCCTGGGTGACGCCGAGCCAGTTGACGGAGCGCATCGAATGGGCGCGCAGGCTCACCGCTCGCTTCGGCAAGGAGACCGACCCGCGCGGCTTCCTGGAGGCGACGCTGAAGGACGCGGCGCGTGACGATACGATCCTCGTCGTCGAGCGCGCATCGAGCAAGCAGAGCGGCCTGACGCTCGTTCTGGCCTCGCCAGAATTCAACCGGCGCTAGGGAATTTCCGGTGACATCCCGATCACCGCAAATTCTCTGGTAATTTGACTTTGCCGCATTGTCCGGCGCCGAGGCGATCACGCTTCGGCTGGCAATGCTCCAGGAGACGGCCTGCAATGACGACACATATCAGCCGACGCTTCTTCCTCGCTTCCGCCTGCTGCGCTGCGGCCGCGCCGATCGTGACGCCGGTGAGCTTTGCGGCCGTGCCCGGCGAGAACCGGCTTTTGACCATCGTCCTGCGCGGCGCCATGGACGGGCTGGCGCTGCTGCAGCCCTATGGCGATCCGCTGCTGGCGCAATACCGGCCGAAGCTGGCGCTCGATCCGGGCTCGGGCCTGATCGACCTCGACGGGTTCTACGGGTTGAACCCGGAGGCAAAGGCGCTGCTGCCGCTCTGGAAGGCCGGCGAACTCGCCTTCGTCAACGCGATCTCGACGCCCTATCGCAGCGGGCGCAGCC
>CAMPIK010000329.1 GCA_946886325.1 uncultured Shinella sp. | reverse complement strand
ACGTGATGCCGGTCAGCGGCAGATGGGTCAGCATTTCGAAGAGCTGCAGTTCGAGTGCCGCATCCTTGACGTTGGTCAGCCCGTCATTGACCACCTGGCTGATTGCCGTTCCGCCCAGCGCCGTCATCCACAAGACCGACACGAGGGAAGGGATAAGCAGCACGGCCACCAGGAATTCGCGCACGCTGCGTCCGCGGCTGACGCGGGCGATGAACATGCCGACAAAGGGCGACCAGCTGATCCACCAGGCCCAATAGAAGGCGGTCCAGCCCTGCGAGAAGTTGTCGTCGCTGCGCCCGAACGGGTTCGACAGCGCCGGCAGATATTCCACATAGGCGGCGAGGTTGAGGAAGAAACCCGTCAGGATCGTCAGCGTCGGCCCGACGAGGATGATGAACAACAGCAGCAGCAGGGCAAGCGCCATGTTGATCTCGGAGAGAATCTTCACGCCCTTGTCCATGCCGGCCACCACCGATGCCGTCGCAATCGCCGTGATCCCCATGATGAGCAGGATCATCGTCGTGTTGTTGGCCGGAATCCCGAACAGGAATTCAAGCCCTGCACTTGCCTGTTGCGCGCCGATGCCGAGCGAGGTCGACAGACCGAAGATCGTCGCAAAGACGGCGAGGATGTCGATCACATGCCCCGGCCAGCCCCAGACCTTCTCGCCGAGGATCGGATAGAAAACCGAGCGGAAGGTCAGCGGCAGACCCTTGTTGTAGGCGAAGAGCGCCAAGGCCAGCGCCACCACGGCATAGATGGCCCAGGGATGCAGGCCCCAATGGTAGATCGTTGCAGCCATGCCGAGGCGGCGGGATGCCTCCGCATCACCGGCAGCCCCGCCGAGCGGCGCCCAGTCGGTGCGTATGCCGTTTTCCAGCACCGGCCCGCCCATCGAGGATGTGAAGTGGGAGATCGGTTCCGAGACGCCGTAGAACATCAGGCCGATGCCCATGCCGGCCGCAAAGAGCATCGAGAACCAGGCCGTGTAGCTGTAGTCGGGTGTCGCGTCCGGTCCGCCGAGCCGCACGCGGCCGAGCGGCGAGACGATCAGGCCGATGCAGAGCAGGACGAAGATGTCGCCCGCCAGCAGGAAGAACCAGTCGAGATTGACGGTCAGAAAATTCCGCAGATCGGCAAACGCCGGTCCGAGCGATGTCTGAAAGGCGAGGGTGAGGAAGGTGAAGGCGACAACCGTAAGCGCCGAGACACTGAACACAACATTGTGGATGTCGATCTCGAAGACGAAGCGTCGTCGATAGTTGATGTTGTCCTGGCCGATCTCATAGCTGGTGTCGATGATCTCGGTCATCCCTTCCGGGGCCGGGATCGCTTCCAGAGCCGCATTGTGCCCGTCGTCGGCAAGCGTATCCGTCATGCGCTCGCTCCTTTTCTTGTTTCAATTGTGGTAAAACGGAGGCGAGATTGCAGCCTAGCGATGAAGGCAATGAATTTCAACACGCTCTGGGTTGTTGAATCGGCTCGGCCTCATCCCGGTGACGAACCGATACTGGAGTATGAGGGCGTGGCGCTTCGACGCGCGGTTGCGGCCGGCGGAGCACAACACTCCGCCGGCCGCATCGGTCAGAGACCGCTGACGATATCCTCGAGGCGGACCGGGAAGCGGCGGACGCGCACGCCCGTTGCGTGCCAGATGGCGTTGGCGATGGCGCCGACCGTGCCGGTGATGCCGATCTCGCCGACACCCTTGACGCCGATCGGGTTGACGTGCGGATCGTCCTCCGGGATCAGGATCGCGTCGAGCGAGGGCACGTCGGCATTAACAGGCACGTGATACTCGGCAAGGTCCGCGTTCATGATGCGGCCGGTCCGCTTGTCGGTGATCGCCTCCTCGTGCAGCGCGAAGGAGGTGCCCCAGATCATGCCGCCGAAATACTGGCTGCGCACCAGCCGCGGATTGATGATGCGTCCGGCGGCAAAGGCGCCGACGAGCCGTGTCACGCGGATCTGCCCGAGGTCGGGATCGATCGTCACCTCCGCGAAGACGGCGCCGTGCGAGTAGAGGGCGTAGCTTTCGGCAAGCTTCGGATCGCGGGCGGACTTGCCCGTGCCGACCACCTCTTTCTCGCCGGCGCGCGCCAGAATGTCGGCGTAGGCCTCGCTGCGGCTCTCGTCGTCGCGGCGATGAAGCCGGCCGTTGCGGGCCTCGACGCCGATATTGCCGGCGCCGAAGAGCGGCGAGGCGGGATCGTTCGTGGCGAGTTCCGCAAGTCTCGCGATCGCGTCCTTGCCGGCATTGTTGAGCGCCAGGCCGGCGCTCGCCGTATGTCCCGACCCGCCGGCGATGCCGCCATCTGGAAGGGTCGATAGTCCCGAATGGAACTCGACCTGGTCCGGATCGAGCCCGAGCGCTTCGGCGGCGATCTGGGCAAGCGCCGTCCAGGCGCCCTGGCCCATGTCGGCGCCCGCCGTCTCGACAAGCGCCGTGCCGTCTGCCCGAAGCGTCGCGCGGGCTTCTGCCGGAAAATGCGGGCAGTGGAAGACCGCCGTGCCCATGCCCCAGCCGACGAGGAAGCCGCGGTCGTCGCGCATCAGGCGCGGCTCAAGCGGCCGGCTCGACCAGCCGAAGCGTTTCGCGCCCTCCTCGTAGCATTCGCGCAGCGCCTTGGAGGAGAAGGGCTTGCCGGAGCCGGGCTCGGTCTCGGCATAGTTGGTGAGCCGGAAGGCGAGCGGGTCCATGCCGCAGGCTTCCGCCGCCTCGTCCATCGCCACTTCAAGCGCGGCCGAACCGCTCGCTTCGCCGGGCGCCCGCATCGGTCCCGGCGTGCCGATGTCGAGCCGCAGCCCCTGATGCTCGACGAGGATCGCCGGGCTCGCATAGAGCGGCAGCGAGGCGTTGGCCGCCGGCTCGAGGAAATCGTCGAAGGAGGAGGTGGCGGCGATCGTCTTGTGATGCAGCGCCGTCAGCTTTCCGTCGCCGTCCATGCCCATCCGCAATGTCTGCCAGGTGCGGCCGCGATGGCCGACCGGGCCGTACATCTGGCCGCGGGTGAGCGCCAGCTTCACCGGCCGCTTCAGCATGCGGGCGGCGAGGATCGCGATGATCTGCGGACCATTGAGGATCGCCTTCGAGCCGAAGCCGCCGCCGAGGAAGGGCGAGCGGATGACGACATTTTCCGGCGGGATGCCGAAATAGGCGGCATAGGAGGCGCAGCTCAGCGCCAGCGCCTGGTTCGGCATGTCGAGCGTCACCCGGTCGCCGTCCCATTCGGCGACCACCGCATGCGGCTCCATCGCATTGTGGTACTGCGGCGGCGTATAATACTCGGCCTCCATGCGCCGCGCAGCGCCGGCAAGTCCGGCCTCGACATCGCCGAATTCCGTGCGCGGCGGGGAACCGACGCCGACCGCTTGCGGGTCGTAGAGCTCGCCGGTGTCGATGTCGGTGCGGGCGGGCTCCGCCTCATATTGCGGGTTGAGCAGTGCTGCACCCTCGGTCGCCGCTTCCAGCGTTTCGGCGATGACGAGCGCGATCGGCTGGTTGACGTAGCGCACGCGATCGTCCTGCAACACCTCGACCCGAAAGCCGAAGGGCGGCATCTTCTCGTCCGGATCATGGAAGAGCGGTGGACGGTTTTCGGGCGTCAGCACTTCGACGACGCCGGGATGGGCCTTGGCGGCCGCAACGTCGAGCGATGTGACGCGGCCGCGCGCGATCCGGCTGACGGCGGTGACGGCATAGAGCATGCCATCAGGATGGTTGTCCGCCGCATAGGTGGCGCGACCGGTGACCTTAAGCAGGCCGTCGCGACGCGTCAGCGGCTGGCCGGCATTGGAGCCGTAGCGGGCGGTTGGCATGGGTGTGGCTTCAGGCGACATGTTGCGTTCCCATATGGGTCGAGAAGGGCGAGGCCGGCAGCGCGGGCATGGTGGCCGGCGTTCCCTCCGAGGCAAGGGTCAGCGCGCGCACGACGATGCGGCGCGCCAGTTCGATCTTGAAAGCATTGTCGCCGGACGGTTTGGCGTCGGCGAGCGCCAGTTCGGCGGCCCTGGCGAAAGCTTCCGGCGAGGGGGCCGCGCCGGCGAGGGAGGCTTCGGCCGCGCGCGCGCGCCACGGCTTCGGCGCTACGGCGCCGAGCGCCAGGCGAGCCTCGCGGATCACCCCGTCCTCGACCGTGATGGCCGCAGCCGCAGAAACTACGGCGAAGGCAGAGGAGGTGCGTTCGCGCAGCTTCAGG
>CAMPIK010000328.1 GCA_946886325.1 uncultured Shinella sp. | reverse complement strand
GCGAAGCGCCGTCCGCAGGCGTGGTCGTCTCGGCGGGCGCGCTCATGTGCGGATCCTCGGATCGAGCATGGACTGCACGACATCGGCCGCGAGGTTGAAGAGCACGTAGCTTGCCGCGACGACGAGCACGCCGCCCTGCACCAGCAGGATGTCGCGCGTCGAGATGGCCTTGACCAGCATGGCGCCGATGCCCGGCCACTGGAAGACCGTTTCGATATAGACGGCGCCGCCGAGCACGAAGCCGGCCTGGATGCCGATCACGGGGATCACGCTGACGAGGGCGGCGCGGAAGGCATGGCCGTAGATCACGCGGCGTTCCGGCACGCCCTTGGCGCGGGCGGTGCGCACATAATCCTGCCGCAGCACTTCCAGCATGGCGCCCCGCGTCAGCCGGGCGATGACACCGGCGGCAACGACGGCAAGCGTGGTGGCGGGCAGGATGAGATGCAGCAGCAGGTCCTTGAGATCGCCGCCGCCATAGACGGCATACATGCCGGACGCCGGCAGGATGCGCCAGTGGACGGCGAAGAGGTAGATCATCAGCAGGCCGAGCCAGAAGGAGGGCATGGAGATGCCGGCGAGCACGAGGAAGGTGATGGCGCGGTCCGCCCAGCCGAATTGCCGCACGGCAGAGACGACGCCGGCCAGCAGGCCGATGACGGAGCAGAGCACCAGCGAGACCCCGGCCAGCACCAGCGTCGCCTGGAAACGCTCCAGCACCTCGTCCAGCACCGGGCGGTTGAGCGCGTAGGACCGGCCGAAATCGCCCTGCAGGAGGTTGGTGATCCAGATCAGGTATTGCTGCACCAGCGGCTTGTCGAGGCCGAGGTCGCGGTTGATGCGCTCGACATTCTCCGGCGTCGCATAGGCGCCGAGGATCGCCGTCGCCGTGTCGCCGGGGATCAGCGCCATCACGAGGAAGACGATGATCGACAGGCCGAACAGGACCGGCACGACGGCGATCAGCCGCTTGATTATATAGGCGGACATCTTGCAGCTCTCCGGATCATCCGAGGCTTGCGTCGCCGGCACGGATAGCGGCCGGCGACAGGAAGGCGAGACCGGCTAGGGCTTCGACACGCCGTGCAGCTCGAGCAGGAAGGACGGCTGGAGCTTGAGGCCCTGCACCGCTGCCGTCGTCACCACGTTCTGCTTCCAGTTGGCGACGAAGAGCCAGGGCGCGTCCTCATGCACGATCTGCTGGACTTCGCCATAGAGCTTGCCGCGCTCGGCCTGGTCGGTCGAGGTGCGCGCCTTTTCGAGCAGTTCATCAACATCAGGATTGGAGTAGTAACCCGAATTGAAGCCGCCCTTGTCGGGCATGGCGTCGGTGCGCAGCGTCAGATAGGGCACGGTATCGGGATCATTGGTCATCCAGGCCATCTCGGCCATGTCGGCCTTGCCTTCGAGGCCCGGATTGACGCGGCCGAGGAAGGTGTTCCACTCATAGGTCTCGATCTTGACGTTGAAGCCGACGGCCTGCAGGTCGGCCTGGATCGCGGCACCCATGTTGATCGGGTCCAGCATGCCGGAGCCGCCTTCGGTGACGTAGAAGGTCAGTTCGGGGCTTTCGACGCCGGCTTCGGCGAGCAGCGCCTTGGCCTTCTCCGGATCATAGGGATAGGGCTCGACCGCGCTTTCCACCCAGTTGAAGGCCGGCGGGATCGGGCCGGCGGCAACGGTTGCGGCACCCTGCAGCACGTCGTTGACCAGCGTTTCCTTGTTGACCGCATAGTTGGCCGCCTGGCGCACCTTCTTGTCGGCAAAGGGGCCGGCCTTGGTGTTGAGGATCGTGAACCAGACGTGTGGGCCGGCCTGTTCGCTGACGGCGAAGTTGGCATCGTCCTTGAAGGTGGCGAGATTGTCCGGCGGGACCTCGACCATGACGTCGATGCCGCCCGCCATCATCTCGGCGACGCGCGTGTTGGCATCGGTGATCGGCCGGAAGACGACCGCCTCGAGGCTGGCCGCACCGTCCCAATAATCCGGGTTCCGCTCGATCACCACGCGCTGGTTCGACTGCCACTCGACGAACTTGAACGGGCCGGTGCCGGACGGGTTGCGGCCGAAGTCCTTGCCATGCTGTTCGACGGCGGCCGGCGAAACGATCAGGCCGGTCGGATAGGCGAGGTTCGACAGGAAGGGCGCGAAGGGCTCCTTGAGCTTGAACTCGACCGTCTGCGCGTCGATGGCATTCACCGCTTCGACCGAGGCGAAGTTGAAGGAGAGCGGGAACGGGCCGGTGTCGTAGAAGGGATGGTCTTCCTTCAGCATGCGGTCGAAATTGAACTTCACGGCCTCGGCGTTGAAATCCGATCCGTCATGAAACTTCACGCCCTCGCGAAGCTTGAACGTGTAGGTCTTGCCGTCCTCGGAAATCTCCCAGCTTTCGGCAAGCGCCGGCTCGACCTCCAGCGTGCCGTCCTTGTAGCGCACGAGACCGTCATAGACGTTGACGAGGATGCGGAAATCGTTGCTGGCGGTGACGGTATGCGGGTCCAGCGATTGCGGCTCTGCGATCTGGCCGACGATGAGGACATTGGGGGGCGTCTGGGCCGCGGCCGGCAGGGCGCCGGTGGCAGCAAATGCAAGGGCGGCCGCCGCAAGGGCGCTCCGGAACAGCCTCTTCATGGGGAAGATCCTTTCGATTTGGCGCAATTCTCAGATCGCTATTTATATGGATAAATACGACGGTTTCAATAATTTATCATAATAAAATTGCCGCGAAAGGCCGTCGCGATCCGTTCATCGGCGGACGCACACTGGGCAAGCTCTTGAATTTACGTTCTGTTTCCGCGCGGCTCGGACAAGCTCAGGGCGCTTCGGAATCGTCGGGCTTCAGTTCCTGCTCGGCTTGCGCGACCTTCTGGCGGGTGAAGCCGCGCAGCCCGGAGACTTCCTCGGCGTCGCGCTCGATCTGCACTTCGCTCGCGACATAGTGCACCGTCAGCCGCGCCAGCGAGATCAGCGAATGCAGGTGGATGCGCTCGTAGCCATGCGACGCGTCGATGCCGAAGGTCAGCAGCGCCGTGCGCACGTCATGCCCCGCCTCGACCGCCGAGGCCGCATCGGAGCGATAATAGCGGAAGATGTCCTTCTGGACACGGATGCCGAACTCGCCGCAGAGCTCATGCAGCTTCTTGGTGAGATGGTAGTCGAAGGGACCGGTCTGGTCGGCCATCGCCAGCGTCACGCCGAATTCCTCGGAGTTCTGCCCCGGCGCTGTCGTGCCGTTGTCGATGGCGACCAGCGAGGCGATCTCCGGCACGAGTGCTGCGGAAGCGCCGACGCCCACTTCCTCGCCGATGGTGAAGAGCCAATAGGTATCGACGGGCGTTTCCACCTTCTCCCGCTGCATGGCTTCGAGTGCCGCCAGCATGATGGCAACGCCGGCCTTGTCGTCAAGGTGGCGCGAAACGATGAAGCCGTTGCCGAGAAATTCCGGCTGCGGATCGATCGCCACGATGTCGCCGATGTCGATGCCGAGGCTCGCCAGATCCTTCTTGTCGCGCGCCAGCGCATCGACGCGAAGCTCGATATGGCGCCAGCCGGTCGGCTGCGTGTCGATCTCCTCGTTGAAGGTGTGGCCGGAGGCCTTCAGCGGCAGGATCGTGCCGCGATAGGTGCCCTTGCCGGAAAAGATCGAGGCCCGCGCGCCTTCGGCAAAGCGCGCCGACCAGTGGCCGATCGACACGAGTTCGAGCCGGCCATTGTCCTTCAGCGCCTTGACCTGCGCACCGAGCGTATCGAGATGCGAGACGATGCCGCGGGCCGGCCGCTCGGCCGCCCCCGGCCGCATCGCCCGGATCGCACCGCGCCGCGTCAGCTTCACCTCCAGCCCGAGACGCTCCAGTTCGCGTGCGGTATAGCGCACCGCCTCGTCGGTGAAGCCGGTCGGGCTCGGGATGGCGAGCAAGGCTTTCAGCCGGCTGGTGAGGTAGTCCGGGTCGATGGTGATGGCGTCCTGCATGGCCGTCTTGTCGCAATCGAGGGCCGATCCGTCAACCGCGGCGGGGGCAATAGCGGCGGCAGGCGGGCTCCGCACCCGGCTGGCCCGCCGGCATTTCGCATGCTAGGAGCGGCGGAAAATCAGGCAGGAAAGGCGATCGCGTGATCCCCTGGAAGGAACTCGACCGGGCAGCTGTGCCAGGTGGCGGCGAGCTTCGGCTCAAGCAGCGCGGCAGCGAATATTCGATCATGCTCGGC
>CAMPIK010000327.1 GCA_946886325.1 uncultured Shinella sp. | reverse complement strand
CGCCCGTCGCGGTCATCTCCACGGCGACGAACGGCGCGTCGACCACCCGGATGCCGACCTTTTCCACAGGCGTGACGAGATAGGTCTTGCCGTCCTCGTCCTTGCGCAGGACCGTCGAAAACAGGCGCACCAGCGGCGCCCGGCCGATCGGCGTTCCCATATAGAACCAGGTGCCGTCGGCGCGGATTTCCATGTCGATATCGCCGCAATCGGGCGGATTCCAGCGATCGACCGGCGGCAAGGCCCGGTTTGTCGCGCCGGCTTCGGCATTGGCGCGCGAAATCAGCGCTGCCAGTCCCTGCGCGTCCCCGGTTGCCTGAAATTCGCCGACTGCCATTGTTCCGTCCCGGTTGAGCCCTAATTGCTACTTTCTCACGAGATAGTCATTTCGTGGCAGCTTGTCAGCTACGGCCCAGCTTATAAGCTCAATATCTGAAGGGTTGAACAGCGCGAACCCCGATTCGACCCCGAGATGAACCGGCTTTCTGGAGATGATCATGGGCGTTGCGAATACATCCGAAAATGCTCTGGACGAGAAGGCGATCGTCGCCGCAGCCGAACGCGCGCTGGCCGACATCGCCGCCATCCGCAGGGAAATCGGCAAGGTGATCTTCGGCCAGGAAAGCGTCGTCGAACAGACGATGCTGGCGGTTCTGTCCGGCGGCCATGCGCTGCTGGTCGGCGTGCCCGGCCTCGCCAAGACAAAGCTCGTCTCGACGCTCGGCATCGTTCTCGGCCTTGAATCGAGCCGCATCCAGTTCACACCGGACCTCATGCCGTCAGATATTCTCGGCTCCGAAGTGATGGACCAGGACGAAAACGGCAAGCGCTCGTTCCGCTTCGTGCCCGGCCCGATCTTCACCCAGCTCCTGATGGCCGACGAGATCAACCGTGCGTCGCCGCGCACCCAGTCGGCTCTTCTGCAGGCGATGCAGGAATACCATGTCACCGTCGCCGGCCGGCCGAACGACCTGCCGAAGCCCTTCCATGTGCTCGCCACGCAGAACCCGCTGGAGCAGGAAGGCACCTATCCGCTTCCCGAGGCCCAGCTCGACCGCTTCCTGCTGCAGGTCGACGTGCACTATCCTGAACTCGCCGCCGAGCGGCAGATCCTGCTCGAGACAACGGGTGTTGTCGAGGGACACGCCGAGACGGCGATCCCGGCCGCGCGGCTCCAGGAAATCCAGATGCTCATCCGCCAGATGCCGGTCAGCGAGAAGGTGCTGGACGCGATCCTCGCGCTGGTGCGCTCGGCCCGCCCCGGCAACGGCAACGTCTCGACCGACAAGCATGTCGCCTGGGGTCCCGGCCCGCGCGCCGGCCAGGCCATGATGCTCTGCGCCCGCGCCCGCGCACTCTACGAAGGCCGCCTCGCGCCGTCGGTCGATGACGTTCTGGCGCTGGCCGAGCCCGTGCTGCAGCACCGCATGGCGCTCAATTTCGCCGCCCGCGCGGAGGGCATGTCGGTGCGCGACGTCATCGCCTCGCTGGTCAAGCAGGCGGGCGGCTGATCGGAGCGCGGCATGGCATCCATCGGCGAGATCATCCAGCAGACTCCGGCCAACGATGCCCTCTCGCGTGCCCAGGCCCGCGCCGTCCTCGTTCCCGACTGCATGGTCGAGGCCAAGCGTCTCGCCAACACCGTGATCGCCGGCTGGCACGGGCGGCGCAAGCGCGGCATCGGTGAAAATTTCTGGCAGTTCCGCCCCTATGTCGACGGCGAAAGCCTGTCGCGCATCGACTGGCGCCGCTCGGCCCGCGACGACCACACCTATGTGCGCGACCGCGAGTGGGAAGCCGCCCACACGATCTGGCTCTGGGCCGACCTTTCACCCTCGATGATGTACAAGTCCCGCTTCGGCATCGTCTCGAAGGAAAGCCGCGCGCTGGTGCTGATGCTGGCGCTGGCGGAAATCCTCGCGCGGTCCGGTGAGCGCATCGGGTGTCCTGGAATCATGGAGCCGATTGCCGCGCGCAACGCCGCCGAACGGCTCGCCGGCGCGCTGATGCATCACCAGACGACGGGCGGCCTGCCCGACACCCGCATGATCCGCGGCAGCAGCGACATCGTGCTGATCGGCGATTTTCTCGATCCGCCTGAAGCCGTGATGGAGCGGCTCGGCCCGCTCGCGAAGCGCGGTCTGCGCGGACATGTCGTCGAAGTCGCCGATCCGGCCGAGGAAATCTTCCCCTATGCGGGCCGCACCGAATTCACCGATCCCGAGACCGGCATGAAGCTGACGGCGGGGCGCGCCGAGACGCTGCGCGAGGACTATACCCGCGCCTATCTCGCAAGGCGCGCAGCGCTTGCCGAGGATCTGCGCCATCTCGGCTGGACCTTCGTGCCGCACCGCACCGACCACCTCGCCTCCGAAGCGCTCGTCGCGGTCCACATGTATCTTTCCGGCATGCCGGCGAAGAAGACGGAAGGAGGCCGCTCATGAGCGCCTTTGCCTTCGCATTCCCGGCTGTCCTGACGGCGCTGGTCCTCCTGCCGGCGATCTGGTGGCTGCTCCGGCTGACGCCGCCGAAGCCGCTGACCGAAGCCTTCCCGCCCTTCGCCATCCTCGCCTCGATCATGAAGCGCGAGGAAACGCCGGCGCAGAGCCCCTGGTGGCTGACCCTGCTGCGCATGCTGATGGCGGCCGCCGTCATCTTCGCCATCGCCGACCCGGTCCTCAATCCCCGCGTCAACACGCTCTCCGAAGACGGCCCGCTGGCGCTCGTCATCGACAACAGCTGGGCGTCCTCGACCGACTGGCAGCGCCGCGTCGACACGGCAAGCGCCCTCATCGAGGATGCCGAGGCACGCAGCGTGCCCATCGCCATGGTCTTCACCGCCGACAGGCAGCACAACGGCGTGCCCGTCGATGCCGCGACGGCGCGCGAGCGGCTGACCGCCGCCGAGGCAGCGCCGCTGCCCGCCGACCGGGAAGCCGCCGTCACGGCGCTTGCAAGCGGCCTCGACGGTACGGCGCCGGGCACGATCGCCTTCCTCTCTGATGGTATCGCGAGCGGCGAGGAAGACGGCACGATCGCCGCGCTCCAGGCGCTTGAACCCGGCCAGATCCGTCTCATCGAGGGCAACGGCACCGATACCGTCGCGATCACCAGCGCCAGCAACGAGGCCAATGCAATGGCGGTCACCGCCAGCCGGCTGAAATCCGCGGAAGCCCGTACGCTCGCCGTCACCGCCCACGACACGCGCGGCCGCCCGATCGCCGAGGGAACGGTATCATTCCCCGCCGGTGAAGCCATCGGCACAGGCAGCATTTCGGCGCCCTTCGAACTGCGCAACGAATTCGCGCGGCTGAGCATCGACGGCGTGGCCAATGCCGGTGCCACCTATCTGCTCGACGACGGTTTCCGCCGCCGCCGCGTGGCGTTTCTTTCCGGCGAGGTGGTCGATCCGAGCCAGCCGCTGCTCTCGCCGCTGCACTATATCAACCGCGCGCTTGCGCCCTATGCCGACCTGATCGAGCCCGGCGTCGCCGATCTCTCGGTCGCGATCCCCGAGCTTCTGGAACAGAAGCCCTCGGTCGTCATCATGGCCGATATCGGCCGGCTGCCGGAAGACGTCTATGCGCCGCTGCAGGCCTGGATCGAGGCCGGCGGCATGCTGATCCGCTTCGCCGGGCCGCGCCTTGCCGCCGCCCCTGCCGACGATCCGCTCGTGCCGGTGCTGCTGCGCAAGGGCGAACGCGCGCTCGGCGGCGCGCTTTCCTGGTCCGAGCCGCAGCCGCTCGCCGATTATCCGGCCAACAGCCCCTTTGCCGGTATGCGCAAACCGAAAAACATCCTCGTCAACCGGCAGGTTCTCGCCGAGCCGACGCCCGATCTGCCGGAACGGACCTGGGCGAGCCTGGCGGACGGTACGCCGCTGGTCACCACCGACACGGTCGGCACCGGCCGCATAGTGCTCTTCCATGTCAGCGCGGAAACCGGCTGGTCGAACCTGCCGCTGTCAGGCGATTTCGTCGAGATGCTGCGCCGGAGCGTGCAGCTTTCGCGCGGCGGCGGCATTGCGGCCGACGGCGATGCGGGATCGCGCCTTCCGCCCTATCGGCTGCTGACGGCCGCCGGCACGTTGTCGACGGATACCGGCGAAGCAAAACCCCTTGAGACGGCGGATGCCGCCGAACGGATCGCGACAGCCGACAACCCGCCGGGCCTCTACGGCTCGGAAGACGGCTACACCGCGCACAATC
>CAMPIK010000326.1 GCA_946886325.1 uncultured Shinella sp. | reverse complement strand
CCCTTCTTCCAGCTCTATTCGGCCTTCGGCCTGATCGACACGCATCTGGCCGTCGCCATCGCGCACTGCCTCTTCAACGTGCCGCTCGCCGTCTGGATCCTTGAAGGCTTCATGTCGGGCGTGCCGAAGGAAATCGACGAGACCGCCTATATCGACGGCTACTCCTTCCCGAAATTCTTCGCGAAGATCTTCGTGCCGCTGATCGCATCCGGCATCGGGGTCGCCGCCTTCTTCTGCTTCATGTTCTCCTGGGTCGAGCTTCTGATCGCCCGTACGCTGACGACGACCGACGCCAAGCCGATCGCCGCCACGATGACGCGCACCGTCTCGGCTTCCGGCATGGACTGGGGCGTTCTCGCCGCAGCCGGCGTGCTGACCATCATCCCCGGCGCGCTCGTCATCTATTTCGTCCGCAACTACATCGCCAAGGGCTTTGCCCTTGGCCGCGTCTGAACGGGAGGCTTTGATGGCTGCCGCAGTCAACCGCAACACCCGCTGGCCGGTGGCGCTTGCCGCCGTGCTCGGCACCTATGCCATTGCAACGATCGTCCTGATCCTGTCGCTGCCCGTCAAGGACGGCGAACGCGACTGGGTCTCGCCCCTCATCAAGGGCGGCTGGATGGCCTGGTCGTTCCCGGGCGCCATGTTCTTCCTCACCATCTTCACGCTGTTGGCGTTGATGGCGGTGTGGGAATATGCCCGCCCGGGCGGCAGTCCCCGCGTTGGCATCCTGCGCTTCGAAACGACCCGCGGCGACCGGCTCTTCGTGTCGCTGCTCGGATCCGCATTCATTCATCTCGCATGGTTGGGGCTTGTCGGCGCCAACCTGTGGTGGGCCCTTGCCTTGTCCGTGGTCTACGCCATCGGCGTATTCCGCTACGTGTAAGGCAAATCGAATTGGGGGACCTCGGGGAGATGGGGTCCTTCATACATGCAATCGCAAACCCCAAGGGAGGATTACTATGCGAAAGCATCTTCTGACGACGACGGCAGCCATGCTGCTGGCGCTTACCGGCACCGCGTTCGCGGACATGGATGCCGCGAAGAAATTCCTGGACGCTGAAATCGGCGACATGTCGTCGCTCGATCGCGCCGGCCAGGAAGCCGAAATGCAGTGGTTCATCGATGCCGCGAAGCCTTTCGCCGGCATGGAAATCAAGGTCGTTTCCGAAACGATCACCACGCATGAATACGAATCGAAGGTCCTGGCACCGGCGTTCACCGCCATCACCGGCATCAAGATCACGCACGACCTGATCGGCGAAGGCGACGTCGTCGAAAAGCTGCAGACGCAGATGCAGTCGGGCGAAAACGTCTATGACGCCTATGTCAACGACTCGGACCTGATCGGCACCCACTGGCGCTACCAGCAGGCCCGCTCGCTGACCGACTGGATGGCGAACGAAGGCAAGGACGTCACCAATCCGGGCCTCGACCTCGAGGACTTCATCGGCCTCAAGTTCACCACCGCTCCGGATGGTGACCTCTACCAGCTGCCCGACCAGCAGTTCGCGAACCTCTACTGGTTCCGCTACGACTGGTTCAACGACGAGAAGAACAAGGCGGACTTCAAGGCGAAGTACGGCTACGACCTCGGCGTTCCGGTCAACTGGTCGGCTTACGAAGACATTGCCGAGTTCTTCACCGGCCGCGAGATCGACGGCAAGAAGGTCTATGGCCACATGGACTACGGCAAGAAGGACCCGTCGCTCGGCTGGCGCTTCACCGACGCCTGGCTCTCGATGGCCGGCAACGGCGACAAGGGCCTGCCGAACGGCCTGCCTGTCGACGAATGGGGCATCAAGGTCGACGAGAATTCCCGTCCGGTCGGCTCGTGCGTTGCGCGCGGCGGCGACACCAACGGCCCGGCTTCCGTCTACGCCATCCAGAAGTACCTCGACTGGCTGAAGGCCTATGCGCCGGCTGCCGCCCAGGGCATGACCTTCTCGGAATCCGGGCCGGTTCCCTCGCAGGGCGAAATCGCCCAGCAGATGTTCATGTACACGGCCTTCACGGCCGATCTCGTCAAGGACGGCCTGCCCGTCGTCAACGAGGACGGCACGCCGAAGTGGCGCTTCGCTCCGAGCCCGCATGGCGTCTACTGGAAGGACGGCATGAAGCTCGGCTATCAGGACGTGGGTTCCTGGACGCTCCTGAAGTCCACCCCGGATGACCGCGCCAAGGCCGCCTGGCTCTATGCGCAGTTCGTCGTCTCCAAGACGGTCGACGTCAAGAAGAGCCATACCGGCCTGACGCTCATCCGTGAATCGTCGATCCGGCATGAAAGCTTCACCGAGCGCGCTCCGAAGCTCGGCGGCCTGATCGAGTTCTACCGTTCGCCGGCCCGCGTCCAGTGGTCGCCGACCGGCACGAACGTTCCTGACTATCCGAAGCTGGCACAGCTCTGGTGGCAGGCAATCGGCGACGCATCCTCGGGTGCGAAGTCGGCACAGGAAGCCATGGACTCGCTGTGCGCCGAGCAGGAACAGGTGATGGAGCGCCTCGAGCGCGCTGGCATCCAGGGCGACATCGGCCCGAAGCTCGCCGAGGAAAAGACCCTCGAAGAGTGGAATGCCGACGCCGTGGCGAAGGGTAACCTCGCGCCGCAGCTGAAGATCGAGAACGAGAAGGAACAGCCGATCACCGTCAACTATGACGAACTGGTGAAGAGCTGGCAGGAATAAACACGAGCCGGAGATTCAGTCTCCAGCCATAAACCGCCTTGGCCGCCCGGATCATGTTCGGGCGGCTTTTTTGACGAGCATTTTGGTCAGGCATTACCAACTCCACTGCGATCCAGCGAAGGCGGATGGCAATCGCGGCACAGCACGGATGATATAGTTGATAAAGTGTTACATGTTTTTCTTGGCATTTGACCGGAATGGTGCAACAGTTTGATACAGGATTGGAAACCGCCGGTTGTGGCGGATGGCATGGCGAAGGCCGCGGTTTGATACAGCCCCTGAAGGGCAGGCATTGAATCGTTTTCCAGTCGAGCGTGGGGTCGATCGATGAATGCCAGTGTCCTGTTGATGGCGAGCTACACATTCGTGGCCTTGCTTTGCATCGACAACACGCTGCGCGAAGGCAATGTCAACGCGCGCTGGGACCTCGATCGGGTCGTTGGACTGCTTCTCTGCCTGATATGGCCGGTCACGCTTGCCGCCGTCGCCTTGGTGGCCTATCAACAACGGCGCGCCGGCTGACCCTGCGAAATTCCGGCCGACCCGAACATGCGGTCCGGCCTATCGCACGATGTTCGGCCTGGAACGAACCGCAACCGGGCATATCCGCAAACGATGGTGGACCGAGGTCAAGCAAGATCAGGCGGAAGATTTTTTGCGATCCTCCTGTCGTGCCTGTTCGTAGCGATCGTCGCCACCTTTCTCATCGCTAACAATTTCCGCAACCTGAACCGGCTTCTTGCCTATTTCGACCTGCCACCCTTCGAGTTCACGTTGGGCACGCGAGAGCCCCGGCCCTATGAATTGCGCGGCGACCGCATCCCCCGGCCGAAGGTCGAGATACCCGAGCGGCTCGTCTCGCGCCTTGTTCCCGTCGAGACGCAATTCGTCCGCACGATACGAACACCACCGCAAGACCTGTGTGAAGCCTTGCGCCGAAGCGGCTTCGTCAGCTCGGACTGGAAGGAGGGCAGCTTTTCCCAGGGGAGTTGGGAATGCACCTCCTACCGGGAGTTTCCGGGCGAGCGCGAAGGCATCAAACCGCCGACGTCGGCCTTCCTGTCGGTTCGCGGTAACCGGGAATCGCGCATCACCTCGTTCCGCATCAAGCTGAACATCGAAAACCGCGGCACGCAGCGCCAGTTGACCGACGCCGTCACGAAAGCGCTCGAGGTCTTTCTCGAAGAGGTGCGCTGGGACGACGCCCCCGAGATCTTCGAGAATATCCGGGCGCTCCGCGAGTTCGACGTGACGATGCTCGGCAACCGCATCCAGTTCAAGAAGGAGTTCGGCGATCCGCCGCGCTATAATTTCCTGATCACGCCGGACCGAACGCGCCTGCGCGACTCGCCGCTGCCGGACTACTTCAACCGGGACCTCTGGTTGCCGCTGCCGGAGGATCTGCGGGAGAAGGCCTGAGCAGTGGCGTTGATTGCCTCTGCGGGCCTGGATACTTTGAGCCGTGCGGACATCGTCGATCCTGTTCAGAATCTTTGAGTCTGGCGACGTGGGAGATATAAGTTTG
>CAMPIK010000325.1 GCA_946886325.1 uncultured Shinella sp. | reverse complement strand
CGGCATCGCGGCGCTCCGCGAACTCGAAGCCGGTCTTTTCGAGCAGAGCCTGCGCGGCAACCGCTTCCTCGCCTCGGACCGGCCGAGCATCGCCGACATCGCCTGTTTCCCCTATGTGGCGCTTGCGCCGGATGGCGGCGTCTCGCTCGATCCCTACCCGACCATCCGGCTCTGGTCGCGGGCGCTGCGTGCCCTCGACGGGTTCATCGAGATGCCGGGCATCCACCGGCTGCACGAGCTGAAGCCCGAACCGCAACTCGAACCGGACGAGGCATGACATGGCCGCCACTCTCCTGAAGAACTGCGCGGCGGTCATCGTCGATGACGGCAAGGGGCCGAGCGTGCTGCGCAATGTCGATGTGCTGACCGACGGCCCGGCGATCGCGGCGATCGGCGAGGGCCTCGCCGTTGGCGAACTGCCGGATGGAACGACGGTGCGCGATGCCGATGGCTGGTTCGTCTATCCGGGCCTCGTCAACACGCACCACCACTTCTTCCAGTGCTTCGTGCGCAACCGCGCGGAACTCGACTGGACGAAGCTCTCGGTCATCGAATGGCTCGACCGCATCTACCCGATCTTCTCGCGGCTGACGGAGGACTGCTTCTACCATTCCTCCGTCACGGCCATGGCCGAGATGATCAAGCATGGCTGCACCACGGCCTTCGACCACCAGTACAATTTCCCGCGCCATGCCGGAAAGCGGCTGGTCGACCGGCAGTTCGAGGCGGCCGACCTTCTCGGCATGCGCTTCCATGCCGGCCGCGGCGGCAACACGCTGCCGAAGTCGGAGGGATCGACCATTCCAGACGAAATGCTGGAGACGACGGACGAGTTCATCGCCGATTGCGCGCGCCTCATCGACAGCTACCATGACGCGGCACCCTTCAGCATGCGGCAGGTCGTGGTGGCGCCCTGCCAGCCGGTCAACTGCTACCGCGAGACCTTCGTCGAGTCCGTAGCGCTTGCGCGCGACCGCGGCGTGATGATGCACACCCATGTCGGCGAGGGCGAAAGCCCTGTCATCGCCGCACGCCATGGCAAGCGCACAGTGGACTATCTGGAGGAGATCGGTTTCGCCGGGCCTGACGCCTTCTATGCCCATTGCTGGGAACTGACGCATGACGAGCTTCGCACCATGGCGAAGAGCGGCAGCGGCGTCTCGCACTGCCCGGAGCCGGTCTATCTCGTCGGCGCCGAGGTGACGGACATTCCGGCCATGGCGGCCTTTGGCCTGCGCGTCGGGCTCGGCTGCGACGGTGCGGCCTCCAACGACAATTCCAATCTCATGCACTGCATCCATTCCGCCTATATGCTGCAATGCCTCGTCGCTTCGACGCGCGCCCATCCGGTGCCGGAGCCGGCCGATTTCCTCGGCTATGCGACGACGGGCGGTGCTGCCCTTCTCGGCCGCAAGGACATCGGGCGGCTGGCGCCCGGCATGGCGGCCGACCTCTTTGCGATCGACACGCGCCGCATGGACTATGTCGGCACGCGCCACGATCCGCTGAGCCTGATCGCCAAGGTCGGCATAGGCATGCCGACCGACATGACGATGATCAACGGCCGCGTCGTCTGGGAGAACGGCGCCTTTACCGGCCTCGATGAGGCGAAACTCGCCGCGGACGCAGAAGCCGCACTCGCGACGGTCAATTTCTGACAAACCGAAACAGGGGAACCGACATGCTGAACAACCTCACCCGCAGAACCCTCATGAAGGGCATGGCCGCAACCGGCCTCGCCACCACGCTCGGCGGCCGCGCCGCCCTTGCCGCCGACGAGCCGCTCGGCATCACGCTCGTGATCCCGTCGCCGGTCGGCGATGTCGGCTGGGGCCATGCGCTCGCCGCCGGCCTCGAGCCGGTGAAGGCCGCCTATGGCGACAAGGTCAAGGTCACCGTCATCGAAAACATCCCCGAAGGGCCGGATGCCGACCGCATCATGAACAAGACCGTCGCCGACGGGAACAAGTTCCTGATCGCCGGCTCCTTCGGCTACCAGAACGGCGCGCTGCAAATCGCCCGCCGCGACCCCTCCGTCACGGTGCTGCACGCCTCGGGCTTCCAGGTGGCGCCGAACTTCTCGCCCTTCGCGGCGAAATATTTCCAGGGCACCTACCTGCTCGGCATGGCGGCCGCCGCCCTTTCCAAGACCGGCAAGCTCGGCTCGGTCTCGGCCTTCGCCATTCCCGAACTGATCACTTCGATCAACGCCTTCACGCTCGGCGCCCAGACCGTCAATCCGGATATCGAGGTCTCGGTCGTCTGGGTCAACTCCTGGTTCGATCCGGCCAAGGAGCAGGAAGCGGCCAAGGCGCTGATGGCGCAGGATTGCGACGTGATCTTCTCCAACGCGCAGGACACGCCCTCGGTCATCTCGGCCTGCGAGGAAGCCGGCGTCTATGCCTTCAACCTCAACTCCTCGATGAAGAAATATGCGCCGGCGAAATATCTCGGCTGCATCGCGACCGACTGGTCGCCCTTCTTCAAGGCCTCGGTCGATGCGCATCTTGCCGGCACGTTCAAGGGCGCCAACACCTTCCTCGGCGTTTCCGACAAGGTGGTCGCGGTGACCGACTGGAACCCGGATATCCCGGCCGACACGATGACGAAGATCAAGGAGATCGAGGCGAAGATCGCCGATGGCTCCTTCTCGCCCTTCACCGGCCCGATCATGAAGGCCGACGACAGCGAGGGCGTGGCCTCCGGCGCGACGATGACGGACGGCGAGATCGTCGGCATGGACTGGCACGTGAAGGGTGTGACGACGCCGCTGCCGAAGTAAGCGATGACCGCCCCCCTCCTGTCGCTTCGCGGCATTTCGAGGAGCTACGGCCAGATCAAAGCCAACCAGGCGATCGATCTGGACGTGGCGCCGCAGTCGATCCATGCGATCCTCGGGGAGAACGGGGCGGGCAAGTCGACGCTGATGAAGCTGATCTATGGCGTCGAGCAGCCGGACGACGGCACCGTCGCCTGGAACGGCGAGCCGCTCACCCTCGCCTCGCCCGCCGAGGCCAGGCGCAAGGGCATCGGCATGGTGTTCCAGCATTTCTCGCTCTTCGAGACGCTGACGGTGGTCGAGAACATCCGGCTGGTCGTGCCCGGCCGCAAGGCGGAGCTGATCGAGCGCATCCGCGCGCTCGGCCGGGATTTCGGCCTCGAAGTCGATCCGCTGGCCCATGTGCATGCGCTTTCGGTCGGCGAGCGGCAGCGGGTGGAAATCATCCGCTGCCTGATGACCGACCCGAAGCTGCTGATCCTCGACGAGCCGACCTCGGTGCTGCCGCCGCAGGCGGTGGACAAGCTCTTCGATACGCTCCGGCGCCTGCGCGACCGCGGCGTCTCCATCCTCTTCATCTCGCACAAGCTGGAGGAAATCCGCGCCATCTGCGACCGGGCGACGATCCTCCGCGCCGGCCGCGTCACCGGCAATGTCGATCCGCGCGAGCACGATGCGCATGACCTCGCCCGCATGATGATCGGCCGCGACATGCCGGAACCGATGCCGGCCGAGGTTCTGCCGGAGGGCGAAAAGCGGCTGGAGATCATCGGCCTCGACCACACGCCGGACGACCCCTTCGCCGTCGCGTTGTCCGGCATCAGCCTGGCGGTCCGCGCCGGCGAGATCCTCGGCATTGCCGGCATTTCCGGCAACGGCCAGAGCGAGCTTGCGGCGCTGATATCCGGCGAAACGGTGCTGCCGCGCGAAAAGAGCGACCGCATCTACATGATGGGCCGGGATGTCGGCATGCTGACCGCCGCCGCCCGGCGGCAGCTCGGCTTCGCCTTCGTGCCGGAGGATCGGCTCGGGCGCGGCGCGGTGCCGGAAATGTCGCTGGTGCTGAACAGCCTGCTGACGGCCCATCCGCTCGACCTCAAGAGGCACGGCCTCGTCGACCGGGAACGGGCGAAGGCCTTCACCGAGACCTGCATCCGCGACTATGACGTGCGCACGCCCGGCCCGGAGGCGGAAGCCGGCGCGCTCTCCGGCGGCAACCTGCAGAAATTCATCGTCGGGCGCGAGATCATGCTGGCGCCGAAGCTGCTTTTCGTGGCGCAGCCGACCTGGGGCGTCGATATCGGCGCGGCATCCGCCATCCGCCGCCGGCTGATTGCGCTCCGCAACGAAGGCATGGCGATCCTCGTCATTTCCGAGGAGCTGGAAGAGCTCTTCGAACTCTGCGATTTCATCCAGGTTCTCCACCACGGC
>CAMPIK010000324.1 GCA_946886325.1 uncultured Shinella sp. | reverse complement strand
GATAGAGGCCGATCAACACCGCGCCGAGCACGATGAGACCGCCGATGACCATCATGAAGGTCTGGTCGCGAACCGGGGCCTGGATGGCGGAGCGGGGCACATCGACGAGCACGACCCAGGTCGTGTTCACATCCGGCAGCGCGAAGGGATAGACGACGCGGTCGAAGGATTCCAGTTCGTCGAAAGTCAGGTCCTCGATGAGGCCGACCGTGCCGGAAGCGAGTGCCTCCTTGACGATCTCCGCGCCGGCGCCGTCATACTCCTTCATCAGCAGATCCGGGATCGGCGAGACCAGCCACTTGCCGGTCTGCGAAAGCAGGGTGACGCGGCCGGTGCCGAAGGGGCGGAGCGCCGACAGCTTGTCGGACAGCGTCTTCAGCGAGATGTCGACGCCGCTGACGCCGATCAGCTTGCCGCCTGATGTCACGGGATAGCCGATCGAGGCCATGGCGACGTTCTCGCCGGTCGAGGTTTCGGCATAGGGCTGCGTCATCGCGCCCTTGCCGCTCTTGGCGGCCAGCGCGTACCATTCGGCGGCATAGTCGGAATCGAAGGTCGAGAAGGTTATGCCGGTCTTGCTCTTCGTCCAGTAGGGGTTGAACGTGCCGTCCTTGCCGGCGCCGAATTCCTTCTGCCCGGCAAATTCCGGCGACTTGCCGTCGAAGGCGTTCGGCTCTTCGGCGAACCAGCTTCCGAAGGCGAATGCGTTGCGTTCGACGTTGGATTTCAGGATGTCGATCGTGCCCTTGCGGTCGAGGTGCCCGCCTTCATGGGCAAGCCCGATGACGCCGGCCATGGAGCGGGCAGCGCCGGCCAGTTCGCCGACATTGCCGGAGATGTCCGCCGAGATCGCCTTGGCCTGCGTGCGGGCCTCGTCGTAGATGAGCTTGGATACGCGATCCTGGGATTCGGAAATCAGGACGAAATTGGATGCCAGCATCACGAGGGCGATCGTGCCGCCCGTAACCGCGATGAGCTTCGTCGCCAGCGACTTGGCCTGAAACTTGAACATGAAAATCCTCACGAGCTGAGAAGTCCGCGGCGACGTGCTGCGGAGGGACGCATGCGGAATCGAAGGGTGGGCTCCGTCATGGAGGATGCAATGCCGACCGGCATGGGATGCCGCGGTTCCTGACCCTGCGGAACGCGGCTGTTCCGTTTTCTCAGTAACCGGTAAAATATTAATAAAAGGCTGCGGTCTACAGGCGCGAAATGCGCTGAAAAATTTGAAACAGAATCACGCTGCGCGGCCGGTGGCAGAAGCGATGCCGGCGCCTTCCGTCAGAGCTTGCCGGCGACCTCGGCCGCGACGGGGATCGCCGGCTGCGCACCGCGCTTGAGGCAGGCGAGCGAGCCGGCCACGGCCGCACGGCGAAGGGCGTCCGTGAAGGCCAGGCCCGCATCGAGCGAGGCGGCGAGGTAGCCGCAGAACGTGTCGCCGGCGCCGACCGTGTCCACAGGCTCGATGCTCAGCCCTGCCGCGCGCGTTATCTCGCCATCGCGTATGGCGACGACGCCATCGGCGCCGAGGGTGACGATCAGCGTCTGGCCGCTGGCGGCATGGAGGGCGAGCATCGCCTCTTCCCGTTCGGACGACGTCAGGCCCGTCCGGTCGGCGAAGAGTTCGAATTCGGTCTCGTTGGCGATCAGCACGTCGGCCATCGCGCCCAGGCGGCGCGCATCCGGCGTCAGCGGGGCGAGGTTGATGACAGACTGGACGCCGCGGGCGCGTGCGGCCTCCAGCGCCGCCTCGACAGCATCGGCCGGAATTTCAAGCTGGAGCATGAGAATGTCGCCCGGCGCCATGGCGGCAACGGCATGCTCCGCATCGGCCGCCGTCACGGCGCCATTGGCGCCGGCGACGACGACGATGACGTTTTCCCCGTCACCGCCGACGATGATGTGCGCCGTGCCGGTCGGCGTATCGACGACCTTGACGCTTGCGAGATCCGTTCCGGCGGCCTTGAGCAGACCGAGCGCCTCATCGGCGAAAGCGTCGCTGCCGACTGCACCCACCATCTTGACGCCGGCACCGGCCCGGGTTGCCGCAAGCGCCTGGTTGGCGCCCTTGCCGCCTGCCGCCGTCGAGAAGCTCGATCCGGCCACGGTCTCGCCCGGCTTCGGAAGCCGTTCCGTCGTGGCGATGAGGTCCATGTTGATGGAGCCGAAGACCGTGATCATGCTTGCGTTTCCCGTCCCTTGAGATTTTCGCGCGACAGTGCCCGAGGCGGTCAGTCCTCGTCAACCACCCGCAGGCGAAGCTGGCCGGTCCGGCTTTCGACGGCGCGTTCTTCGGGGGCGTGATCGCGATCGGTGGTCGCCTCGAACTCCATCTCGCCGATGCGTGCGCCACGGCGCGCGAGCTTTTCCGTCGAGGTCAGGATCTGGTCGACATCCTTCTGCGCCGATGTGAAGTGGCCGTGCAGCTTGCGCACCCGATCGTCGAGCCGCGTCAGGTCGTCCATCAGGCGCATGACCTCGCCCTGGATGACATGGGCCTGCTCGCGCATGCGCTGGTCCTTGAGCAACGATTGCAGCACCTGGATCGAGAGCATCAGCAAGGATGGCGAGACAATGACGACCCGTGCGCGGTGCGCCTTCTGGACGATGCCTTCGAAGGTCTCGTGGATGCCGGCGAAGATCGATTCCGATGGCACGAAGAGGAAGGCGGTGTCCTGCGTTTCTCCGGGCAGCAGATATTTTTCGGCGATGTCGCGGATGTGGACTTCCATGTCCCGCCGGAACTGCTGGGCCGCCAGCTTCGCAGAATCAGGCGAAGCCGCCGCGGCGATCGCGTTCCAGGCTTCGAGTGGAAACTTCGCGTCGATGACGAGCGGCGGCTGGCCGTTCGGCATTCGGATCGTGCAGTCCGGACGGAGCCCGTTCGCCAGTTGCGGCTGGAACTGGTAGGCGCCCATCGGCAGGCCGTCGGCGACGATCGTTTCCATGCGGGACTGGCCGAAGGCGCCGCGCGTCTGCTTGTTGGAGAGGATCGCCTGAAGGCCGACGACGTCCTTGGCGAGCGACTGGATGTTCGTCTGGGCCGTATCGATGACGGCGAGCCGTTCCTGCAGGCGGCGCAGGTTCTCATGCGTCGAGCGCGTCTGCTCGCTGATCGAGTGGCCGAGCCTCTGCGTCAGCCCGTCCAGCCGGTCGCCGATCGCGCGGTTCGTCTCCGCCTGCCTTGCGCCGAAGACCTCCGCCATCGCGGCAATGCGCCCCTGCATTTCGTTCTGCGCACGCAGCAGATCGTCCAGCCGTGCGGCGGCGGCCTCTGCAGCCTCGCTTTCGCGGGCGGCGGCGCGGCGCGAGAGGATGACGAGAAGGACAACGACCAGCAATGCCAGCGCGCCGAGCACGAGACCGGGCGGGCTCGTGGCAAAATCGATCACGGGAAGCAGCGAGTCAGGCAGGGCGGAATGGGTCGGCATGGCGGGAGCATAACATCAAATTCGTCAACGACCAGATCATACCGTGAACAAAATTCCAGCCGCCGGATTTTCGGCCGCGGGATTTTGACTCCAGCGCTCGCCGGAATATTGAAAGCCCTGCGGCAAACGGCTAAGGGAGGCACATGACGATCAAGCCGCTGATAATTCTTCCCGATCCCCTTTTGCGCCAGGTTTCCACGCCGGTCGAGACGGTGGATGACGAGGTGCGCCGCCTTGCGGACGACATGCTGGACACCATGTATGACGCGCCCGGCATCGGCCTTGCGGCAATCCAGATCGGCGTGCCGCGGCGTCTGCTGGTGCTCGACGTGTCGAAGGAGGAAGACGGCAAGGAGCCGCTCGTCTTCATCAATCCGGAGGTCGTAAGATTTTCGGACGACCGGTCGGTCTATGAGGAAGGCTGCCTCTCGATCCCGGACTATTACGCCGAGGTCGAACGTCCGGCCTCGATCTCGGTCGATTATGTCGACCGCGACGGCAAGGCGCAGACCATCGATGCCGACGGCCTTCTTGCGACCTGCCTGCAGCACGAGATTGATCATCTGAACGGACTTCTGTTCATCGACTATATCTCCAAGCTGAAGCGCGAGATGGTGATCCGAAAGTTCACCAAGGCGGCGAAGCTGCGCGGCACCAAGGCGATCTGACGCCGACCGGTTCGGCGAGCGGCCGCGCCTGCATTTTCGGTGAACCCCAACGGGAGCGATCCATGGCCCTGCGCATCATCTTCATGGGAACGCCGGAATTCTCGGTGCCGAC
>CAMPIK010000323.1 GCA_946886325.1 uncultured Shinella sp. | reverse complement strand
ATCAACCTCGACTTCGCCGACGTCCGTTCGGTGATGCGCGAGATGGGCCGCGCGATGATGGGTACCGGCGAGGCATCCGGCGAGGGCCGCGCCATGGCCGCTGCCGAAGCGGCAATCGCCAACCCGCTGCTCGACGAGACCTCGATGAAGGGCGCTCAAGGGTTGCTCATCTCGATCACCGGCGGTCGCGACCTGACCCTCTTCGAAGTTGACGAAGCGGCGACCCGCATCCGCGAGGAAGTCGATCAGGATGCGAACATCATCCTCGGCGCGACCTTCGACGAGGAACTCGAAGGCATCATCCGCGTCTCTGTCGTTGCGACGGGTATCGACCGCGCGATGTCGGAGGTGGCCGCCAGGAATGCCGACTTTCGTCCGCTGACGAAGCCGCTCGTCCGCCCGGCTGCCGCCGTTCCGGTCCAGCCGACGCCGGTCGCTGCTGCGCCCGCCCCGCAGCCGGCGTTTTCGCAGCCGGTCAAGGCTGTCGATCCGGTTGCCGAGGCAATCCGCGTTGCCGAGCAGAACCTCGACAGGGAACTGGAAATCCCGGCCGCCAAGCCTGCCGCAGCACCCGTTGCTTCGGTCCAGGACGACCTGCGCCCGCAGAACCGCCTGTTTGCCGGCGCCCAGGTTGCCGACGTGCAGCCGGTTGCCCGCCCGGTCCAGCAGCCTGCACCGGCACCGGTCGCCCAGCGCGTCGAGCCTGCGGCACCGATCATCCGCCAGGAGCCGGCCGCGACCCGCATGCCGCGGATCGAGGACTTCCCGCCGGTGATCAAGGCCGAGATGGACCAGCGCGGCCATCAGCAGCCGGTCGCCGCCAGCAGCGAGGAGCGCGGCCCGATGGGTCTCCTGAAGCGCATCACCTCGTCGCTCGGCCGTCGCGAGGAAGAAGAGCCGCAGCCCGCCGACATGACCGCGTCGGCACCGGGTGCCGCCTCCCAGCAGCGCCGTCCGCTGTCGCCGGAAGCAAGCCTCTACGCACCGCGCCGCGGCCAGCTTGACGACCACGGCCGGGTCGCCCCGCAGCCGCGCGCACTCAGCGAAGACGACCAGCTGGAGATTCCGGCCTTCCTGCGCCGCCAGTCCAACTGAGCCTGTTGCAAACGCTTTGGAAAATGCCCGGACCGCGTTCCGGGCATTTTCATTTTATGGTTATATTTCAGATGGATGCGATGCGTGACAGGCCGTTACAAAGCGAAAGAAACAGTGATTTGTATAACGCTGAGGGGCCTACTACATTTCGACTGGGGAATAGGAACAGGGTACGATTCCACGAAGCTTCAAGGCTTCGGCGTCGAGATGGGTTCCATCCATACTGCTGCTTGAATGCGGGCGTGTGAACGCGCTCTCTTTTTTTGCGCGCGAACGAATGACATGCCCGGCCGAGGCCGGCAAGTGAACGAGGCGACTTCAGAATGACAATCGGATTGCTGGGCTTTCAGACGACGATCTCGGAACCCGTCACCATTTCGGGGACGGGCGTGCATTCGGGTGCCGCCGTCTCGATCACCTTCCACCCGGCAGAGGCTGACAGCGGCATCGTCTTCCAGCGCCTGCTCGCAAACGACGGCGTCAGCGAATATCGCGCGGTCTCGTCCCAGGTCGGCAGCACCGACCTCTGCACCGTTCTCGGCTTTTCGCCGGCGACCTCGATCGCGACGATCGAGCATGTCATGGCAGCACTTTATGCGCTGTCGCTCGACAACGTGCTGATCGAGGTGCAGGGCGCCGAAATGCCGATCATGGACGGCAGTTCCGCCCCCTTCATCGAGGCGATCGACCAGGTCGGGCTGAAGCCGCTCGCCGTCAAGCGCCGCTATATCCGCATCGTCAAGCCGGTCCGCATCGAATCGGGCGCGTCCTGGGCCGAGTTCTCGCCCTATGACGGCACGCGATTCGAGGTGGAGATCGATTTCGACTGCCCGCTGATCGGCCGCCAGGCCTGGAAGGGCGACCTGACGCCGGCGACTTTCCGCACCGAACTGTCGCGCGCCCGCACCTTCGGCTTCATGCGCGATGTCGAACGGCTCTGGGCGTCCGGCCATGCGCTCGGCTCCTCGCTCGAAAACTCCGTCGTCATCTCCGACGACAACACGGTCATCAATGTCGAGGGCCTGCGCTACAAGGACGAGTTCGTCCGCCACAAGACGCTCGACGCCGTTGGCGACCTGGCGCTTGCGGGTGCGCAGTTCATTGGCTGCTATCGCTCCTATCGCGGCGGCCACAAGATGAACGCCTATGCGCTGAAGGCGCTTCTCGGCGACCGTTCGGCCTATGAGGTCGTGGAAGCCGCGGCACCGCGCGCGCGCGCCGGCTATCGCGAACTGATTGCCGTCAACGCGCCGGAATTTGCGCCCTGGTCCGCCTGAGCGGCCCTTTCGACCGGCCATCGGCTTTCCGGCAACGCCTGCCATAAAAATGCGTTAATGCGCTTGCATGGCGTTGCGGTCTCCGCGGATTTGGGGATAGAACGCGGTTCAAAGCTCCGTCCTTATGGGCGGCGCGCTGATGTGGGATTGTCCGTATGACATTTGCAGAGTACCTCGGTGTGAGAAAGGCGGCGCGCGTCCTGTGCGTATCGCTGGTGTCTCTCGGATCGGCGGCGCTGGTAACGGCGTGCCAGAGCGACCCGGACATCGACATCACCAAGCTGACGGCCGAGACCGAGCCGCCGGAGGTTCTCTACAATCAGGGTCTCGCCAACCTGAATGCCGGCAAGGTCACCGAGGCCGGCCGCAAGTTCGAGGCGATCGACCGCCAGCATCCGTTCTCCGAATACGCCCGCAAGGCGCTCGTGATGAACGCCTTCGTCAATTACCGGCAGGGCCGCAACGAGGAGGCGATCACCTCCGGCAAGCGTTACCTGAGCCTCTATCCGCAGTCGGAAGACGCGGCCTATGCGCAGTACATCGTCGGTCTCGCCTATGCCAAGCAGATCCCGAGCGTGACGCAGGACCAGCGCGCCTCCGCGGCGACCATCGAGGCCATGCAGGCCGTCGTCGACAAATATCCGGACTCCGAATATGTCGAGGACGCGCAGACGAAGATCCGCTTTGCGCGCGACCAGCTCGCCGGCAAGGAAATGCAGATCGGCCGCTACTATCTGGAACGCAAGGAGTTCCTGGCGGCGATCACGCGCTTCCGCACCGTCGTCGAGACCTATCCGAAGACCAACCAGGTCGAGGAAGCGCTCGCCCGTCTGGTCGAAGCCTATTACGCCATGGGGCTCGCCAGCGAAGCGCAGACCGCGGCGGCCGTGCTCGGCCACAACTATCCTGATAGCCAGTGGTATGCCGACTCCTTCAAGCTCCTGCAATCGCAGGGCCTGGAGCCGCGTGAAAACTCCGGTTCCTGGATCTCGCGGGCGGGCAAGCAACTGCTCGGCGCCTGAAAGGCGACGTGAAACACCATGCTGGCCCAGCTTTCGATCCGCGATATCGTCCTGATCGAACGCCTTGATCTCGCTTTCGAGGCCGGCCTGTCGGTTCTGACAGGCGAGACGGGCGCCGGCAAATCCATCCTTCTCGACAGCCTGTCGCTGGCGCTCGGCGGGCGCGGCGACGGTTCGCTGGTCCGCCACGGCATCGATCGCGGACAGGTGACGGCGGTCTTCGACGTGCCGTCGGTCCACGCCGCGCGCTCGCTGCTCCGCGACAACGGCATCGACGATGACGGCGACCTGATCTTCCGGCGCCAGCAATCCGCCGACGGGCGCACCAAGGCCTATGTCAACGACCAGCCGGTCTCGGTGCAACTGATGCGCCAGGTCGGCCAGATGCTGGTCGAAATCCACGGCCAGCACGACGACCGCGCGCTGGTGGACACCGACGCGCACCGGCAACTGCTCGATGCCTTTGGTGGCCTCGCGGAGGCGGCCGACACGGTCGGAACGCTCTTCCATGCCTGGCGGGAGGCCGACCGGACGCTTCGCCGCCACCGCGAAAAGGTCGAGGCGGCGGCCCGCGAGGCCGACTACCTGCGCTCCTCGGTCGAGGAACTGGAAACGCTCTCGCCGCAGGACGGCGAGGAGGAGGAGCTCGCCAAGAAACGCGCCCGCATGATGAAGGCCGAGCGCATCGCGGTCGACATCAACGAGGCCAGCGATTTCCTGAACGGCAATGCGTCGCCCGTTCCCCTGATCGCCGCGCTCGTGCGCCGGCTGGAACGCAAGAGCCACGAAGCGCCGGGCCTTCTGGAGGATACCGTCG
>CAMPIK010000322.1 GCA_946886325.1 uncultured Shinella sp. | reverse complement strand
CGGTTGTTCTCCCAGACGAGCTTCCAGTTGCCCTTCTCGATGATGGTGCTCTCATAGGCGACCTTGGTCTCGCCGAGCCGGTGGCGGGCGAGATAGGGCTCGACGAGCGCGCGGAACGGCGCAAAGTCCGGGGCGCGCTCGGCAAGGCAGATGAAGATGTAGCCGCCGACGGTCTCGCAGTGGATCGGCTTCAGGCCGTGTTCGCTCTTGTCGAAATCCTCAGCCATGTGGCGGGCGAAGAGCAGCGAGCCGTCGAGTTCGTAGGTCCACTGGTGATAGGGACAGACGAGCTTGGCGGAGGTTCCCTTCTGCTGCTGGCAGACGCGCGAGCCGCGGTGGCGGCAGGCATTGTGCAGCGCGCGGATCGTGCCGGAGCGGTCCCGCGTCACGACCACCGGATAGTCGCCCACCTGCACGGTGAAATAGTTGCCGGCCTTCGGCACCTCGCAGTCATGGCCGATGAACAGCCAGTCGCGATACCAGATCGTTTCGAGATCGAGCTTGTAGACGGCGGGATCGATATAGAAGGCCTGATCGAGGCTGTAGCCCTCGCGCCGGTTCCTGAGCCTGTTCAGCACGTCGCTGCGAATATTCATGTCGGTTCCTCGACCATCTCTCAACGACCGGGCAGGCAGGAGGAACCGGCGGCAGGCCGAGGCCGATACCGCACGAAGGTTCGCATCCGGGCCGCCCGCCGCGGCCAGTTACGTCATCGTCCCATCAAGGCTGGTTTCCGGGCTGAGGAGCTGTCCTTCAAGGACCTGCGCGGCGCCTTCCCGAGAGCATAAGCTCCAGTGGCTCTTTGCCGCGATTTCTCCAACACCGTTGCGGGGGCAGCGCCGGATTTCGGCCGGCTTCCCAATTCTCCGCCTTCCCTATCGAGGCGGCACCCTGATGGATTTCATTTAACGCCGAATCTCCTGATGTCGCTGGCCGCAATGCGACACGCGTTTCGAAGTTCACGACAGCGGGCCGGCATTTTCTTCGCGGTGGCTGCGCATTTTTATGTCGAATAACCATATACTTATATGTATCAATGTCAGCAATCGTGACCTTTTTTTAGGCAGGCCTGCAAAGAAGATCGGCATTTTCCTTTTTGCGACATCGCCTTCATTCCAAACACGCCGTTTCTGGCGGTTTTCGCCGAAGGAATTGATTAACCACGTCGCTGTAGACTTCATTCGAAATGGATGTGGGAGCCGCGGCGCGATGCAGCCGACGCAGAAATTCAGATATTACGACGCCGTCGCCCACAAGCGCGCCGCCGCAGGCAAGTCGGCGGTCCATACCGAGTTCCTGCGGACCGGCCGGATCGATCGGCGCAAGGAAAACTGGAGCGAGAACGAGAAGCGCTACCTCACCTACCAGGAGGTGGCCGATCGCACGGGACGCAAGCTCGAACGCGCCGGCACGGTGACGCACGAGCGCATCAACGCCTTCCACCATTCGATCCGCTTTCCGAAACTCATCTTCCACCGCACGCTGGAGCGCACGCCGCATCTCGGCTACTGCCACATCACGGTGGCGAGCACCCGCTTCGCGAAATATGACGATGTGCACTGGGCCTTCTACATGGCCAATTTCTTCGCCGAGTTCGGCGATGGCGACCAGTTCTTCGAAGGCGTCAGCCAGCGCCATCCGCGCATGTATTTCGCCGTCGCGATCAACCCGTCGGAACAGGAGGGCCGGCTGGAGATCAACCGCAAGGTCCGCGGCGACGGTATCCTCTTCAAGACCCACGATCCGAAGATCGCCATGAAGAGCGTGCTGATGCTCGGTGCACGCGACGAGGCGCTCCGGCGCATCATCCGCGCGCTCTGAGCGCCTTCCATCGACGTCGGACGCCCTACGAAGCCTTGTAGATCATCCAGTCCCGGCCGGTTGCGGCATCGGGCGTTTCGCGGTGAACCGAGACACGGTCTCCACCATCGGCGATGGCGCGGTAGAGCGCCTTTTCCCCGAGATTGAGCAGGTCGAATGCATTGCCGGCCTGCTCCGTCATGCAGAGACCCGCGGCAAAGGACAGGCTGCCGAGGACGCGCTTCGTTTCGGGATGCCGCATCTCTGCCGCCTGGAAGGCGAGACGCAGGTTGACCAGCAGGCGCAACGCCTCGCATTCGTCGGCCGTCGGCAGGAGGAAACCGAAGCGCAGGCCGTCGAACCGGGCGGCGACTGCATCGGGCGGCAAGGATTGGCGCACGAGCGCGCCGTAATGCGTCACGAGATAATCGCGCAGTGCCTCCGTCTGGCGCGCGGAGAAGCGCTTGGTGACCTCGACATCGGCGACGACGAGACCGCAGGCGACGGGCTTTTCGGGATCGGCATAGACCTTTGCCACGGCCTTGTTGAAGGCGCGGCGGTTGGCGAGCCCGGTCGCGGGGTCCGTGAACTTGCGGGCTTCGAAATCGATGAGATCGTTGCGAATGCCATCGACGGCCTCGGCCCGCGCCTGCACGCTGGCCTGCATCGCGGCGTTAAGGCTCGCCTGCCGCTCCGTCGCGGCCTTCAGCACCTCGATCGACGTGCCGAGCGCGCCTTCGCTCTCGATCGCCTGCGAGGCCTCGCCGATGATGCGGCCATAGTCGTTGAGCGAGGATTTCTCCTCCTTCAGCAGTTCCATGAAATTCGTCATCTCGTCGCGAACGGCGCCGGCGGAGCGCTGGAGAACGCTTTCCTCGTGATGATGGGGCAGGTATTTTCGCCCGAGTTCGTCGAGCGCCGCCTGGGTCTTGTACTTGCCGAGCGCGATGAACTCACGCACCAGATCCGGATTGGCGCCGGCATAGGCCTCGTAGACCAGTTCGTAGTTGCGGGGCAGGCCGTCTATGCCCATCTGCTGCATGGCGGTCGCGACCCGCAGGGCAATGTCGTTCGTCGAAGATTTCTTGTGCACCATTCGAACACCCGGCTGATCCTGATACAGAACCGTACCATTGCGGGTCTTGCCGAGCCTCTAAGGCAAACACTCGGCTTTAAGGCAAATGCTAACGGTTCGTAAACGCACCCCGCCTTCGCCTTTGCACCCGCAGCGCAAGCCCTGTATGCAGGCGAAGGATCAACGAGCAGGCCGGCAAGCAGGACGAATGGCGACGATCATCGATACGACCGCGGAGGCCGAACGGGCCTTGTGCGAAGCGCGCGCGACGCTTTCGAGCGGCTATCCGGTGGCGATCCCCACCGAGACCGTCTACGGGCTCGCGGCAGACGCGACCAACCCGGAGGCGATCGCCCGCATCTACGAGATGAAGGGCCGCCCGCGCTTCAATCCGCTGATCTGCCACATGGCGGACCTTGCCATGGCCGAACGGCATGCGCTGTTCGACCCCATATCGCGAACGCTCGCCGAGGCCTTCTGGCCCGGCCCGCTGACGCTCGTCGTGCCGGTGCGGCCGGAAAGCCCCATCCATCCGCTGGCCCGCGCCGGCCTGGACACGGTCGGCATCCGCGTGCCGACGGGCTTTGCCGGTCGCCTTCTCGCGCTGCTCGGCCGGCCGCTTGCCGCGCCGAGCGCCAACACATCAGGCAGAATCAGCCCGACGACCGCCGCCCATGTGGACGCCGATCTCGGCGAAAAGCTCGATCTCATTCTGGATGGTGGGCCGGCGGGGATCGGGCTGGAATCGACGATCCTCAAGGTGGAAGACGGACAGGTGCATCTGCTGCGGCCGGGCGGGCTTGATATCGACGACGTCGAGCGCGTGACGGGAAGGCCGGTCGTCCGGCCGGAAAGCGCCGGCGCGGCCATCGAGGCGCCCGGCATGCTTGCCTCGCATTATGCACCGGCGGCAGGTGTGCGGCTTGCGGCGACGGACGTCCGTCCCGGCGAGGCCCTCCTCCGCTTCGGCGGCGTGCCGCTTCCCGGCGAGGAGGAAGCGGCGATCGTGCTCGATCTGAGCGCGTCGGGCGACCTGCGCGAGGCGGCGGCCAATCTCTTCGGCTATATGAAACAGGCGGACGCGACCGGCGCCCTAGCCATCGCCTTCGGCCCGATCCCCGAGACAGGCCTCGGCGAGGCGATCAACGACAGGCTGCGGCGCGCCGCGGCACCGCGGGAGTAGACCATGCGCGATCTTTCACCCGAGCTCGTTGCCCGTTTCGCCGCCATCACCGGCGACGCCTACGCGATCACGGGACCTCCGGACATCGCGCCCTATCTCGTCGAGACGCGCGGCCTCTATAATGGCACCTCGCCGCTGGTGCTGCGTCCGGCGAATGTCGATGAGGTCTCGGCTATCC
>CAMPIK010000321.1 GCA_946886325.1 uncultured Shinella sp. | reverse complement strand
TCGCCCGCCATATCGGGCGGGGCGATATGCGCCCTCAGCGCGATCTTCCGCGTCGCGTGGCGCGCGGCGTTTTCCAGCAGATTGCCGACCGTTTCCTCGATATCCTGCTGCTCCATCGCCAGAACCAGCGTCTCCGGCTCGACGTCGAGGGAAAAGACCTTGTCCTCGTTCAGCCGGCGCATCACCCGCGCCAGCCGCTCGAACACCGGCAGCGTCTCCGTCCGCGCGAGCACCGACTCGCGCTGCGCGGCAATGCGGGCGCGGTTGAGATAGGATTGCACCTGGCTCTGCATCGCCTCGGCCTGCGTCTTCACGAGGTCGCCATGCGGCGCTTCCAGGACGCGGGACTCGTTCAGGAGCACCGCGATCGGTGTCTTCAGCGAATGGGCGAGGTTGCCGACCTGCATGCGCGCACGCTCTACGATCCGCCGGTTGCTGTCGATCAGCGCATTGACCTCGCTTGCGAGCGGCAGGATTTCGGCGGGAAAGTCGCCGTCGAGCTGCTCGGCCTTGCCGGCGCGGATGTCCTCCAGCGCCCGGCGCGCCGCATCGAGCGGCTTGAGGCCGATCAGGATCGCAGCCGCGTTCAGCGACAGGCTGCCGACGCCGAAGCCGACGAGCGCGATGAAGAGGCTGCGGGAAAAGTCGTCGATGTCGTTTTCGAGCACGTCGCGATTGCCGACGACGCGGAACCGGGCGGTCCGCCCCTCCTCGTCCAGCACCACCTCGGTTTCGGCGACCTCGACCGTGTTGCCGACCGAGTCCACGGTCGTGTAGTAGCGCTCGTAGCGGGTATCGAAGGGAAAGGCTTCCGTGCTGGTGATCGGCACCGTGGCCGTACCGAGCGAGGTCGAGGTCAGCGGCGGCGTATCGAAATTCTCGCCGATCGGCTCCACCATCCAGTACCAGCCGGTCTCGGGCTGCGAGAAGCGCAGGTCGCCAAGCTGCGGATTGCCCGAAAGCGTGGCGCCCTCGTCGGCGGAAACGGAGTTGATGACGTTGTAGAGCTGCGCCCGCAGCAGATCCTGGAAACTCGCCTCGGCACTTCTGCGATAGAGCGTGGAGATGACGAAGGCGATGACGACAAGCGCGACGATCGCCCAGAGCGTCGCGAGGATCAGCACGCGGAAGGTGAGAGAGCGGGATCGCCGCGCGCTATTTGCCATTGGCCGGCGCTTGCATGCGATAGCCGAGGCCGCGCACGGTCTCGATCAGATCGACGCCGATCTTCTTGCGCAGCCGGCCGACGAAGACCTCGATCGTGTTGGAATCGCGGTCGAAATCCTGGTCGTACATGTGCTCGACCAGTTCCGTGCGGGAGACGACCTGCCCCATATGGTGCATCAGGTAGGACAGCAGCCGGTATTCGTGGGAGGTGAGCTTCAGGGCATCGCCGTTGACCGTCGCCTTGGAGCCCTTGGTGTCGAGGCGGACCGGCCCGCAGACGATTTCGGAACTCGCGTGCCCCGCCGCGCGGCGGATGAGGGCGCGGATGCGCGCCAGCACCTCCTCGACATGGAAGGGCTTGGCCACGTAATCGTCTGCGCCCGCGTCGATGCCTGCGACCTTGTCGCTCCATCGGTCGCGCGCGGTCAGAAGCAGCACCGGCATGCGCTTGCCGTCCGTGCGCCATTTTTCAAGCACGGTGATGCCGTCCATTTCCGGCAGGCCGATATCGAGGATGATGGCGTCATAGGGTTCGCCGTCGCCGAGGTAGTGGCCTTCCTCGCCGTCGAAGGCCTGATCGACCACATAACCCGCCTCCCTGAGGGCCTCCGTCAATTGCCGATTGAGATTGACGTCGTCCTCGACCACCAGAATGCGCATGCTTGATCTTTCCCCCGTCCTTCATGCCCTGCGGCGCCGGTGGCGCCGCACGTCGTCACATCGGTACGCGCACGGTCACCTTGCGCGGACGCGCATTGCCCTTTCCGGGCACCAGAACGGTGACGACGCAGACCTTGCCGTTCTTGCCCGGCTGCGCCGAGAGAAGACGGCCGCCCGTCTGCGAGACCACCTGCCGCGCCGCCGCACCGCAACCGCCGGCCGTCGGCAGCACGTCCGTGCCGACATCGACGGGGGGCGCGGAAAACGCCAGAGAGGCCGCTGTTGCGGCTATGATGAGTGGCGAGGCCATAAACTTTCTTTCGAGTGCTTTTTTTGACTTGCCGAAAGACTTAGCGCATCCACGCTGAATGGCAAATGAATGCCGGCCAGCCGTTGACGTCGCGTTAACGCAAGCGGCTGCGCGCCGCAATCCGCCCGATGATCGCCAGAATACCGCCACCGGCGGCCACGAGCGAGATGATTCCGTCGAGAATTTCGGCCTGTTCGCCGGCCTCGATCTCGACCCCGGCAAGGCTTGCCGCCGACGCCGCAATCGCGATCAGCGCGCCCCAGATCGTCTTCGACTGCAACCATGTCTTGCTGTTGTCGTCCATCTCGTTTCTCCTTGTTTTTCAGAGTGCTGCAATCGTCTGCGCCGCCACGCCGAGCGGTATCGTCTGGCCCTTCTGCCGGACCCGGAAGCCGATCGCCGTCTGCAGCGCGCCGAAATCGGCGATCTCGTCTGCCGCCCCGTAGTCGTGCCAGGCCGCCGCCGTATCGAGACTGCGCACCACCGTTTCGCCGTCGAGGATGTCGAGCCGGTATGCCTCTACGGGTTCCTCCAGCGGAATCTCGCTCGACTGCCAGCTGTCGGCATTGAGCCGCCCGCGACGCACCCAGCTCAGCCGGATCGATCCATCCGGCAGGCGTGCGGCCCGCAGGTGAACCGGCGAAAGCGGCATCCAGGCCCTGGTGCCGCCCGCGAAGGAGACAGGACCGAAGCGCCCGTTCGCCAGCCCCGCCTGTTCGGCGATCCAGTTGAAGGCAAGGCCCGCCTCGTCGGCCGTCAGCCCCAGCGGAACGACAGCCGCATCCAGCGCCACGACGGCCGATCCTGCCGCATGGCCGGCCGCCATCGCATCTTCCGTACCGAAGAGGCCTCGCAACAATCCGCTCAGCCGCCATTGCCGCGCGGCAATCTCCTCGGCCTCGAGAAAACTCAGGATCTCCCAACCGCCATCTGCGGCTTGCACCGCGAGGCGGTTGGCGCCGCCCAGCACCGCGATACGGTCAGCCGAGGAGAAGGCGCCGAAGGAGAGGTCCACCATCAGCGTGTTCGCATGGTCGAAGCGCCCGCTGCATCCGCTCGAAAGCCCGGCAGTCAACCGGCCGATCCGAGCCGGCCGGTCAAGCCGCGCCCGCACTCCGTAGCCTTCCGTTCCGGGCGAGGCGGACACCACCACCGGCCGCCAGGGCCGGGCCTGCAGGGCGACACGCGCATAATCTTCAGCGTTGCCACCGCCATAGGCCGGCAGGTCCATCAACGCGACCTGCGGCAGGAAGGCACCCGAGGGCTGGCCGGGGCTCACCGCCTGTGCCTGGTCCGGCTCCACGCTCGGCGCCGCGCTGTCGCTGCCGGCAAAGGCACGCGCCTCAATCTCGCGAACGGCGCCTTCCGCGACGCGCGTCACGAGAAACCGCCCGTCCGGCTGATCGGCAAGCGACACCGCATCGCCCGGCATGACAGCAAGCGCATTCGGCGGCAGCGCGAAACGCAGGCGCCGTTGCCCCAAGCGGTCGTCGCGAAGCGTGCTTTCCGCCACGCCGGCCGCAGCCGCCGCGTGGATCACCGCCGGAAGCGCCAGCCGGCTCGCCCGGTCGTTGCCGCCCGACATGCGCCGCGAGCGGGCGCTGACGCGCTGATAGGCCGCCGTATCGGAGAAATGGTCGAGGATGATCTCGCCGGCAAATTCGCTCTGGTGCCCGCGCGTTTCCTCGAAGGGCGGCGCATCCGCCTCTTCCGCCGTCACGTCGATCGCCGCCGCCGGCAGCGCCGCCTTCATGCGCGAGCGGAAGACCAGCGTGCCACCCTCCTCCACCGCATCGATCTGGTAGGCCGCCATCAGCGGCTCCAGCAGACTACGGGCCGATGCCGGCTCCGCCTGCACGTACCCAGAGAGGTCGCCGCCGACCATCGAGACGTCGAAATCCGAAAAACCGTGATCCGTCAGCACCGCCGCGATCGTCTCGGCAACGGTCGCCGCCCCCAGCCTGCCGTTCACCCAGTGCCCGAGCTGCCAGTTGCCGCCATCCGCCCAGAGCGCCCGGTTTTCCGGGAAGGCCGGATAGGGTCGCGCATCCCAGGTCCAGACGACCTTGCGGTCGGCATCGTCCATGCCCGGCTCGGGAT
>CAMPIK010000320.1 GCA_946886325.1 uncultured Shinella sp. | reverse complement strand
TTCTGCGTCTGCGTGCCGAGCCCCGCGATCGTCACTTCCATCGTGTCGCCGGGTTTCAGGTAGCGCGGGGGCTTCATGCCCATGCCGACGCCGGGGGGCGTGCCTGTCGTGATGACGTCGCCGGGTTCGAGGATCATGAACTGCGAGATGTAGTGCACGAGGAAGGGCACCTTGAAGACCATGGTGCTCGACGAGCCGTCCTGCACGCGCTCGCCGTTGACGGAAAGCTGCATCGAGAGGTCCGACGTGTCGACAGCGTCGCGGGTGACGAGCCAGGGGCCGATCGGGCCGAAGGTCGGGCAGCCCTTGCCCTTCATCCACTGGCCGCCGCGCTCGATCTGGTAGGCGCGTTCGGAGACGTCGTTGCAGACGCAGTAGCCGGCGACATAGTCGAGCGCGTCCGCCTCGGAGACATAGGATGCGCGCTTGCCGATGACGACGGCGAGCTCGACTTCCCAATCGGTCTTTTCCGAGCCCGGCGGGATCAGCACCGTGTCATCCGGCCCGACGACGCAGGAGGGCGCCTTGTTGAAGATGATCGGCTCGCTCGGCACGGCCATGCCGCTTTCGGCGGCGTGGTCGGCATAGTTGAGGCCGACGGCGATGAAATTGCCGACCTTGCCGACGCAGGCGCCGATGCGCGCGCCCTCGGGCGCCAGCGGCAGGCTTGCGGTGTCGAGCGCACTGAGCTTCGCGATCGTCTCGTCGCCGAGGGTTGCGCCGGCGATGTCGTCCTCCACGGCCGAGATGTCGCGGATCCTGCCGTCGCCATCGACGAGGCCGGGCTTTTCCTGGCCCTCGGGGCCGAACCGAACGAGTTTCATGCTTGACGTCTCCCTGTGCGCACCGCCGGACGTCTCTGCCGGCAGCGATTTTCGTTGCGTCCCACCTTCCATGAGTTCTAGATGGAGTCAACGATTTTCGAAAATCCAGCATCTTTTCGACAAGGAGCCTTGATGGAGGCGCGGAAACTGGCCGGCAAGACTTTGGCGGGTGATGCCTATCGGCTGATCCGGGAGGGTATCCGCAACGGCCGGTTCGCACCCGGCGAACGGCTGCGCTTCGCCGATCTGCAAGCTTTCTGCGGCACCAGTGTCTCGCCGCTGAGAGAAGCCCTGACCCGGCTAACGGCGGAAGGGTTTGCGGTGCTCGACGACCATCGCGGCTACAGCGTCGCGCCGCTGTCGCTTGCCGAGTTGCGCGACATCACGGCAAACCGCAGGCTGCTGGAGGGCGAGGCGCTCCGGCTTTCGATCCGGCATGGCGAGGCGGAATGGGAGGCGCGGCTGATTGCGGCGCATCACCTGATGACGCGCGTGCCGCAGGGCCGCGACGACCTGCCGTCCGCCATCAGCGAGGACTGGGAGGCGCGCCACGCCGTTTTCCATGCGACGCTGATCGAGGCCTGCGGCTCGCCGATCCTGATCGAGATGTGTTCGAAGCTGTTCAGCCGGGCGGATCGCTACCGGCGCATGTCGGTCAGCCTGTCCGGTCCGACGCGCGACGTCGAAGGCGAGCACAGGGCGATCCTGGAAAAGACGCTGGCGCGGGATGCGAGCGGCGCCGCCGACGCGCTTGGCGATCACTACCAGCGGACGGCGGATGCGCTGGAGCGCTTTTTCGACGAGAAGAAGAACGACTGAGGCCGCAGACATGCCGCGGCCTCATCCGATGATGTGTCGTCAGTTCGAGGCGACGACCGCTGCCGGCGCGCCGATCTCGGCGCCGCCGCCGATCGCCACGTTGAGCGCGACGTAATCGAGCGCGAGCTGGCGGATGGCGGATGCCAGCGACAGGCGGCCCGTCGCGACGTTGCGCTCGGCATCGAGCACGTCGAGCACGGTGCTTGCGCCGCCGCTGTAGCTGTCGCGGGCAAGCGAGAGCGCCTGCTCGTAGGACGCCACGACCTTGCGCAGCGCCGCCACCGTCTGTGCGTCGCGGCGGATGGCGATCTGGGCGTTCTCGACCTCTTCGACGGCGTTCAGCACCGTTTCCTTCCAGGCGAGATACTGCTGCGCCGAGCCGGACTTGGCGATATCGACCTGCGCCTTCAGCGCGCCGCCGTTCAGAACAGGCACGACGAGGCTCGGGCCGAAGGACCAGGAGGACAGGCCGCCGGTCGCAGCCGAGGAGATGATGCGCGAGGCGCCGATCGTGCCGTCGAGCGTCAGGCTCGGATAGAGCTGCGCCTCGGCGACGCCGATCTGTGCGGTTGCGGCCGCAAGCCGCCGCTCGGCCGCGCGAATGTCCGGCCGGTTGCGGATGAGATCGGCGGGAACGCCGACCTTCGTCGCATAACGCGGCACCGGCTGGGCGGCGCCCTTGATGAGTTCGCCGGTCAGCGAGGCCGCGGGCTGGCCAAGCAGCGTCGCGATATGGTTTGCCGATTGGTGGAAGCCGGTTTCGAGGCCCGGCAGTTCCGAGAGCGTCTGGTTGACGAGGCCTTCTGCCTGCACGACGTCGAGGCTGGAGGCGGCACCCGCCTCGCGGATGTCGTTGGTCAGCTTCAGCGTTTCGCGACGCGAGACGAGGCTCTTGCGGGTCAGCGCCAGCGCTTCCTGGTAGTAGCGCGCGTTGATGTAGGACGAGACGAGGTCCGACAGATAGGCGAGACGCGCGACATTCACATCATCGTAAGACGCATCGAGCGAGGCCTGCGCGGATTCGCGTGCGCGGCGGTACTGGCCGAAGAAGTCGAGCAGCCAGGATGCGCCGACGCCGGCCGAAAGCGTCTTCGTCTCGCTGTGCGAGCTGAGACCGCCGGATTGTTCGCGCAGATAGGAGCCGTCCTGGCCCTCGGCCGTCGCCGATCCGTTGCCGTTGACCTGCGGCAGCGCGCCGGCGCCGGCGGCAACGACATTGGCGCGTGCCTCGATGATCCGTTCCAGCGCCTGCTGCACCGTCAGGTTCTCGGCCATGCCTTCGTGCACGATGCCGTTCAGCTTCTTGTCGCGGAAGGATTCCCACCACGGCGTCAGCGTCACGTTTTCAGCCGGCTTGCCAGAGGCTTCGGAATATTTCACCGGCATGGCCGCCGCGGGCGGCTCGTAGTCGGGTCCGACGACACAACCGGACAGTAGAAGAAGGCTGAACGGAAGCAGGTACTTAGTATACTTCATGATCTCTTTCCCGGCTGTCTTCATGACGGCCCTACGCGAATATCTTAATTTTCCAAACTGTGCATCTTTCGCGTTGTGAGCGATCGCACAATTACAAAAAATGACGGGACGAAGAATATCCCCAGAATCGTCGCCGACACCATACCGCCTAGCACGCCGATGCCAATCGCATTTTGCGCGGCGGAACCGGCGCCGGTCGCCACCGCCAGCGGCAGCACGCCGAGGATGAAGGCGAGCGACGTCATGATGATCGGCCTCAGGCGAAGGCGGGCCGCCTCCAGCGTCGCGTCGATCAGGCTCGCGCCCGCCTCCTGCCGGTCCTTGGCGAATTCGACGATCAGGATCGCGTTCTTCGCCGCCAGACCGATGGTCGTCAGCAGGCCGACCTTGAAATACACGTCGTTCGATTGCGAGAAGATGACAGCCGCCAGAAGCGCGCCGAGGATGCCGACGGGCACGGCGAGGATCACCGAGAAGGGCACCGACCAGCTTTCGTAGAGTGCTGCAAGGCAGAGGAAGACGACGAGCATCGAGAGCGCGTAAAGAAGCGGCGCCTGCGACCCGGACAGCCGCTCCTGGTAGGAGATGCCGGTCCAGGCGGAGCCGTAGCCACCCGGCAATTCCGCCGTCAGCGCTTCCATTTTGTCCATGGCATCGCCGGAGCTGATGCCGGCCGCCGGCGATCCGCTGACCTCGACCGCGCTGCTGCCGCCATAGCGCGCGAGCGTCGGCAGACCGTCGATCCAGCGCGTCGTGGCAAAGGCGGAGAAGGGCACCATCTCGCCGGTGTCGTTGCGGGCGAACCAGCGCATGATGTCATCCGGCTGCATGCGGTAGGGCGCGTCGCCCTGCACCTTCACCGGGCGGATCTCGTTGTTCAGGATGAAATCGTTGACCTCGCTGCCGGCAAAGATCGTCGCCAGCATGCCGTTGACGGCGGCCAGATCGACGCCGAGCGCGCCTGCCTTTTCCTGGTCGATGTCGATCTTCAGCTGCGATTGCAGGTTCGTCGTGTTGCCGCGAAAGCCGGTGATCTCGCCGGTGGCGGCGGCCTGCTCGGCCAATGTGTTGGCGCTGTCGCGAAGGGCGGTCACGCCGTTCTTGCCGGTATCGACCAGATAC
>CAMPIK010000319.1 GCA_946886325.1 uncultured Shinella sp. | reverse complement strand
CATTGGTGAGGATCATGCCGCCGCGCGGGCCGCGCAGCGACTTGTGCGTCGTGGTCGTCGCGACATGGCAATGCGGGAACGGCGACGGATGCACGCCGCCTGCGACGAGACCGGCGATATGCGCCATGTCGACCATCAGCCAGGCGCCGACTTCGTCGGCGATCTCGCGGAAGCGCTTCCAGTCCCAGATGCGGGAATAGGCCGTGCCGCCGGCGATGATGAGCTTCGGCTTGTGGGCGCGCGCCTTTTCGGCGACGGCGTCCATGTCGAGCAGGTTGTCGCCTTCACGCACGCCGTAGGAGACGACGTTGAACCACTTGCCGGACATGTTGACCGGGGACCCATGCGTCAGGTGGCCGCCCGAATTGAGGTCGAGGCCCATGAAGGTGTCGCCCGGCTGGAGCAGCGCCAGGAAGACCGCCTGGTTCATCTGCGAACCGGAATTCGGCTGGACGTTGGCAAAATTGACGCCGAAGAGTTTTTTGGCGCGGTCGATGGCCAGTTCTTCCGCGATGTCGACGAACTGGCAGCCGCCGTAATAGCGCTTGCCCGGATAGCCTTCGGCATACTTGTTCGTCATGATCGAGCCCTGCGCTTCCAGCACGGCGCGCGAGACGATGTTTTCGGACGCGATCAGTTCGATCTCGTGGCGCTGGCGGCCGAGTTCCTTCTCGATGGCGCCGTAGATGTCCGGGTCGGAATCGGCCAGAGAACGGGTGAAGAATGCATCGGCGGCGGAAGAGTGGCTCATCCTCGAGGCTCCTGAAGGGTGGGTGGCACGGTGTTTATCGTCCTCGCATGGCAAGGGCAATACGCGCTGTGCGGTTTGCGTCATTTCGCAACCGCAGACGACATTATTGCAGCGCACCCGGACGCCAAAAAGAAAACCGCGCCCCGGTTGAGGAGCGCGGTTCGGGTCTGTGCGATAAAGCCGGCGATTATTGCGGCAGGAAGTCCTGATCGACGGTCTGTCCGCCCTCGACGTTGAAATTCGTCTGGAGCGCGAGTTCCGTCGCGCCGTCCTTCTCGTAGATGTCGTCGCGGAACTGCACGACGCGGTCCTTGGCCGACCAGGCGGTGATGTAGACGAAATAAACAGGCACTTCCTCGGCAAGCTTGACCGGGTTGTTCTGGCCGGCGCGGATCGAGGCCTCGATCTGCTGGCGCGACCAGCCGGGCGTATCCTTGAGCAGCCAGGTCGCGAGGTCGCGCACGTTCTGCACGCGCACGCAGCCGGACGATTCGAAGCGCATCAGCTTGTTGAACAGGCCCTGCTGCGGCGTGTCGTGCATGTAGACGGCATGCTCGTTGTGGAAGTCGATCTTCATCGAGGACATGGCGTTGATCTTGCCGGGGTCCTGGCGGAACATCAGGTTCGGCGCCTTTTCCGCATTCCAGTCGACGGTTTCCGGCGACACCTCGTTGCCGCTGCCGTCGAAGAGACGGATGGCATTGCGCTCGAGATAGGTCGGGTCCTTGCGCATCAGCGGCATGATGTCCTTCTGGATGATCGAGCGCGGCGCGGTCCAGTAGGGATTGATGATGACCTGATAGATCTTCGAATTGAGGATCGGCGACTGGCGGTCGATCTTGCCGACGACGGCGGTGTGGCGCGAGACGACGCGGCCGTTCTCGGTGGCCTCGATATAGGCCGCCGGAATGTTGACCATCACATAACGACGACCGAGATCGCCGGACATCGCCTGGATGCGCACGAGATTGGTCTGGAGCTGGCCGAGACGGACATTGGCCGAAACGTTGAGCGCCTTCTGGGTGTATTCACCCACGGCGCCATCGGCCGGCAGGCCATGACGGGCCTGGAACCGCTTGACGGCCCCGTCCACGTAGGAATCGTAGGCGTTGGAGAGGCCGGCCGCGCGCGGCAGGTCGCCCGAGATGATCAGCCGCTGGCGAAGCTGCTGCACCGCCGGATCGGACATGCCGATCTTCAGCTTCTGCGCCGTGCTGACCTCCGGCCAGCCGCCCGACGACACGATGTTCTGGTAGTCGAGGATCGCCTGCTGGATATAGCCGGCAGAGCCCGGACCGAAGATCGGATTGTTCGAGACGACGGCGGTCGCGGTGCGCGAGGCCTTGGCGTCGAACTGGTCGTCCCACGAGCCGCGTCGCGGCGAGTTGATGATGTCGTCGAGCGCGGTCTGCGCCATGGCGGGAGCCGCAAGGGCGGCAGCGCCGAATCCTGCCGCGGAACGCAGGAACAGGCGACGGGAGAAAACATCATTGCCGGTTTTTCGAGACATCTATCCTACCATTTCGTGAGGGCCGCGGATTGCGGCGGCGCCCGTCGGGCCATCGGGTGCACTGCACCGTTCCGGCGATCGAGCTAACACAAACAGGGTTAACAATCGGAAACCCGACACGTTTTTCGCGCCGAAGCCCATCAGCCGCTACCCGCCTGCTCGGTCCCACAGTAATATGGCCAATTCGTGTCCCGGCCAAGCCCGCGACGGCCGCAATCACGCCAACGTGTGGCAACGGCCGGAAAGGCCGGTCGCGCGGATGCGCGGCCAGCCTTTGATGTCGGTGCTTCGGGACCGGCTTAGAGACGGTAGAGGATCGAGTCGTTCCAGAAGCGGTCGAGGCGCTGGAGGAGCTTGTTCATCTGGCCGAATTCGCTCTCGCCGATGCCGCCGACCTTCTGGATCGAGCCGATGTGGCGCTCGTAGAGCTTTGCGACGGTCTCGGCCACGTCCTGGCCGGCGTCGGTCAGGCTGATGCGGACCGAGCGGCGGTCGATGCGCGAACGCTGGTGGTTGATGAAGCCGAGATCGACCAGCTTCTTCACGTTGTAGGAGACGTTCGAGCCGAGATAGTAGCCGCGCGAGCGCAGTTCGCCGGCGGTCAGTTCGGAGTTGCCGATGTTGAAGAGGAGCAGCGCCTGGACGGCGTTGACATCCGAGCGACCGGCCCGGTCGAACTCGTCCTTGATCACGTCGAGCAGGCGACGGTGCAGGCGTTCGACGAGGTGGAGGGATTCCAGATAGAGATTGCGGATCGCATCTTCCTGCGGATCGATTGCGACGGCCTGCGGCTTCATCTTGGTGTTCATGTTACTGCCTCACTGTTTTGTTTGGCGGTGTTGGTTTGTTTTCCCGCCTTGAGTGAGACCCTATCGAATGCATCTAAAATTCTACTTAAACCGCAGGCTTAACAGCGCCTTACCGGAGGCGCCTCGCTGTTTCAGGGTGAATCAGACCTTACCGTGCGCGCCCGCATCCGCCGCTCGATGAGGAGCACGACCTGGAAAAGCAGGAAGACGACCGCCACCGCAACATGCATGAAGACCAGCAGCTTGTTGATGCCGAAGACGGACGGATAGGCCTCGTGCATCGCGATCTCCGTGGCGGCCGCAATCACCCAGATCACCGGCCCCCAGGAGACGAGCAGCCACAGGCCGACGGCTGCCACGGGGAAGAGCACGGCGAGCGCCGTATAGGCCGCCTTCCAGGCCGGCGGCAAGAGATCGAAGCGCCCTCGCCCGTCGAAGGCGAAGCCCGTCAGCATCGCCCAGTACTGCAGCGCGAACCAGAGGCACGACACCGCGACCAGCCGCAGGAACAGCATGAACAGCGTCTCGGCCAGTGTCGATTTCGGGACGGTCGGAGAATCGGGCGCCATGGCGCGGACAATAGCAGCCCGTTCCCGCCCATAAAGGGACAATCGCACCGACCGGTCGCCATTTGCCGCACGATGCCAAGAGCCGGACCGATTGGACGGCGGCTGCCGCCATGTTAATGAGGCCGCATGCGCCCGCCGCCAGACAGCAAGCCAGACATCGCGCCAGAGACCCAGGAAGAGACCATGACCGGCAAGACCCACCTCGTCGACGAGATCACCGGCCACCGCCGCATGCGCCGAAACCGCAAGGCGGACTGGACGCGCCGGCTCGTGCAGGAAAACCGGCTGACGGTGGACGACCTGATCTGGACCGTCTTCGTCGTGCCCGGAACGAACGTCGTCGAGCCGATCGCGGCCATGCCGGGGGTCAACCGCATGAGCATCGACCGGCTGGTGGAAGCGGCGAAGGAGGCGGCCGGCCTCGGCATTCCGGCGCTCGCGACCTTCCCCAACATCGACATGAGCCTGCGCGACGAAACCGGCTCGAACAGCCTCGCGGCCGACAATCTCATCAACGAGGCCACGCGCGCGCTGAAGAAGCACGTGCCGGAGATCGGCGTCATCACCGACGTCGCGCTCGACCCCTTCACCAGCCACGGCCATGACGG
>CAMPIK010000318.1 GCA_946886325.1 uncultured Shinella sp. | reverse complement strand
GGGTACGAGTATCATGACGTCAGCCGTCTATGGAAAGAAGGTCGTTCACGGGAATCCTGCGAAGCGCCGCGACAGGGCACGCGGACGGGGCCTGATGCTGGCGCTTTGCGCCGCTGCCGGCACCGCGGTCTGGTTCGCAACGATGATCGCCACCGTCAGGACGGCTGCACCGACGCTGGTCGATGGCGGCACGATGCGCATCGAAGCATCGCTCGGCCTGAAGCCGGTGCGGCGCGACCTGCCCGAAGAACGCACCATCGCCGTATCGAAATTTTCCCGCCTTTCGCCCCCCACGACGGACGAACTGCGCCAGGCCCGCCTGACGCCGGACGCAATCCGCCTGTCGCACCAGCGCGGCGTCGCGATCGCATCGCTGAACCGCGTCCAGGATACGCTCGAAAGCGCCTATGCGGTCGCGGTCGCCACCGTGAAGGCGGAGGCGGGTCGGATCGTCGCCCGCGAACCGCAGGCCGGCGGGCAGTCCCTGCTCCTGACCGCACTGGTGGAAAACGTCTCCGCGCGCGAGGATACGCTCGGCCGCGCCTTCGACCTCGTCCTCAGCAACCCAGACGCCGGCCTGCCGGAAATCATCCCGCTGCCCGAATCCCGTCCGGCGCTCGTGGCCGAAACGGTCGTCGAGAAGCCGCTGACGGTAAAGCCCGGCCGGGAAACCCAGGAACGCGGCACGCGTGACCGCGGGACCCGCGAACTCGCCTATGCCAAGCCGGACCGTTCGCTCTTCGACGGCCTGCTCGGCCGCGGCGAGGGCGGGGCGCATGGCCGTGGCACGAAGGTTGCGATCTACGACGTCGCGGCTGCGACCGTGCACATGCCTGACGGCACGAAGCTGCGCGCCCATTCGGGCATCGGCTCGATGCGCGACAACCCGAAATTCTCGCATGTGAAGATGAAGGGCGCGACGCCCGCCGGCATCTACCGGCTGACCATGCGCGAAAAGCGCTTCCACGGGGTCGAGGCGCTGCGCATGACCTCGATCGACGGCCGCCATCCGAAGAACCGCACGGGATTGCTCACGCATACCAACCTGCTGCGCGGCCAGATCGGCTCGCACGGCTGCGTCGCCTTCCAGAACTACGAGCCGTTCCTCCGGGCCTTCAAGCGCGGGCATATCAACATGCTGGTCGTTGTCGACCGCATGCCGACGTCGCAGAACCAGATCGCCGCGATCTACCGCAAGGCGGGCGCCTGACCGTTTAGGTCGCGTGGCCTTCCGCCCATTGCCTGACGGCCGCCGCCATCGTGCCGAGGTGGTCGGCTGCCGAAAACCCCGAAATCGTCTTGCGCGGCTTGAGGTCATGGTCGCCGTCCTCGAGCCAGAGGATGTCGATCGCCGGCGACAGCGCATAGCCCGCCACCTCCTCGCGGGTGCCGAAAGGGTCGCGCGTCCCCTGGCAGATCAGCGCCGGCGCCTTGAGGCTTTCCAGATGCGCGGTGCGAAGCTGCGCCGGCTTTTCCGGCGGATGGAACGGGTAGCCGAGGCAGAGCAGGCCGGCGATTTGCCCGGCTGCATGAAGCTCGTCCGCAATCAGGCTCGCGACGCGCCCGCCCATCGACTTGCCGCCGATCACCAGCCGGCCCTTGGCGCCGAGGGCTGTTATGGCATCCCGGTATTCGCCCGTCAGCGTATCGGCGCGCGGCGGCGGCTTGCGGTGGCCAGACCGGCGCGCCGCCATATAGGCGAACTCGAAGCGGGCAACCCGAAATCCTTCGGCTGCAAGGGCTGCGGCCGCCGCCGTCATCGAGGCCGAATCCATCGGCGCGCCGGCGCCATGCGCAAGGAGGATCGTGACCGGAGCCTCCGCCGGACCGTCGAAGAGAAATGCCGTCATGCGCTCACAACCCCTTGCCGTTTGCTCTCCGGACGCTCATAGCATCTGCCTTTCCGGCTGTCTTCGACGGGAGGTGGCGACCATCCGGCAGGCGTCAAAAATCCGTCATGCAGCCGTGAAATAAGCAATGACAATGGTCGTTTACCGGAGGGGCAAGAGATGACGGACAAGGACGGGGGCATTCGCCCCGACTGGCTGGAGGCCGAGCTCGCCGATACGATCGACGAGGATATCGAGCTCGAACTCTCCGAGCCGGCGCTCTCCGAGGAGATCCGCAGGATCTACAAGACGGCGCATCCGCCCTCGATGCCGCGCATGGACTATTTTCGCGCGCTGCTGAAGCTGCAATCCGAGCTGATCAAGCTGCAGGACTGGGTCGCCCATACCAAGGAGAAGGTCGTCGTGATCTTCGAGGGGCGCGATTCCGCCGGCAAGGGCGGCGTCATCAAGCGCATCACCCAGAGGCTCAATCCGCGCATCGTGCGCGTCGTGGCGCTGCCGGCGCCGTCCGACCGCGAGAAGACGCAGTGGTATTTCCAGCGCTACGTGCCGCACCTGCCGGCCGGCGGCGAGATCGTGCTCTTCGACCGCTCCTGGTACAACCGCTCCGGCGTCGAGCGCGTCATGGGCTTTGCCACCGAGGACGAGGTCGAGCAGTTCTTCAACGACGTGCCGGAATTCGAGCGCATGCTGGTGCGCTCCGGCATCCGGCTCGTCAAATACTGGTTCTCGATCACCGACGAGGAACAGCAGATGCGCTTCCTGATGCGCATCCACGATCCGCTGAAACAGTGGAAGCTCTCGCCGATGGACCTGCAATCGCGCGTGCGCTGGGAAGGCTACACCAAGGCCAAGGAAGAGACCTTCGCCCGCACCAACATCGACGAGGCGCCCTGGTACATCGTCGAAGGCAACGACAAGAAACGCGCCCGCCTCAACTGCATCGACCACCTCCTGACCCAGATCCCCTACGAGGACGTGCCGCACGAGGAGATCACGCTGCCGGACCGCGTCTTCAATCCGGATTATGAGCGGAAGGTGTTGCCGCCGGAACTGTATGTGCCGGAGAAGTATTGATATTCCTTACAGCCAGCCGATGATTGACCTTTATTTGTAGTTGTTGGTCAGGACTGATAAAGCCTGCAAGGCGCAACGGACCGGTCGACCCTGATCGCCCTGTCCGTGGGTTTTTGCTCTCCCGACCGACTCTTATTGAAGCGCCGCAGTTTCGCTGCGAGCAGGGCGGACTTTAACGCGGGCCTCTGCTAAATCCACTTTTAGTTGAATTTTCTGCTGCATTCTGGTTCCATGGAGATTATGGCCCTCCGGAGGGAAACCATGTTGGATATGCTGAAGTCCGCCGTGGCAGCTTATGCAGACATCGTAAAGGGCGCCCTCGAAATCTTAGGTCTCAGTTCGCCCGAGATGGAGGCCGGTGACAAGCTCACGGACACGATTATTGCCGGCATCGCTACCGCCATCCTAGCCGGCGCTGCCTATGTCGGTCGCGAAATTTTCAATGCTTTGCTTGCGAAGATTGAAGAAAGGCGAAAATTTAAATCCGCGCAGGTCCGGTATATATTCGATGCCGAGATATGGATGCGGGATTTCGCGAAAAAATTCTGTCCTGAAGAGGCCGAAAAATTGTTGGCTCGTCTGTGCGACGGTCCAGAAGATTTCCGCTTCAGCGTTGCTTCATCGAAAGATAGCGATTCCGACGAAGTGATGCAGTTCATCCACTGGCTGGAGGCCACAGAGATTTACCGCATCCGCCGCTTCCTTACATACGGAGATTTGTTTGACAGCATGTGCGATCTGATTTCGAGCGAGAGCTATTCAAAAATCGAAGCGGATCGCAAACTGACTGGGCTGGTCAAGACGATCGAAACGGGAATTGATGCATACATATATGCCGACGCATCGCTTGCCACGCTCAGTGGCGGACGCGGCTCTGTCTGCTGGAGATATCTCAGGAAGCTTTGCTCTATTCTTCTCAAGCTCGTCGTTTACGAGGACCGCAAAGATCTATTGCCACCGGGCGAGAAGCAGCGAAAACAACATAAAGGTCCGGACACGCCTGCTCATGGATGGACCGATGACAAGCTTCGAGCCTTTGAAGCTGGAGCGAGAGAAAAGTTAAAAAAAGCGCTAGATGAGCGGCGGAAGCGGCTTAGTCATGAACAACTCCTGCGGTTATTGCCATATTAATGAAGGTAGGCGATCGGCAGCCTCAATTCAAGTCATGGCGGCCATTTGAACGAACAGGCTCGATCGCCTCGATAATCCGATACGGGACGGCCTTGCCTCCCTCAAGCCCGCTCTACGAACCCGTCCAGCACCCGTTTCTGTCCCGCCCGGTCGAAATCGATCGTCAGCTTGTTGCCCTCGATCGAGGCGACGTTGC
>CAMPIK010000317.1 GCA_946886325.1 uncultured Shinella sp. | reverse complement strand
GGTCGACGATCTTGGTCGACTTGCCGATGAAGACGCCCATGCCGAGCACCGAGCCCTCGCGCACGATGCAGCCCTCGACGACTTCCGAGCGGGCGCCGATGAAGCAGTTGTCCTCGATGATCGTCGGGCCGGCCTGCATCGGTTCCAGCACGCCGCCGATGCCGACGCCGCCGGAGAGATGCACATGCTTGCCGATCTGCGCGCAGGAGCCGACCGTCGCCCAGGTATCGACCATCGTGCCCTCGCCGACATAGGCGCCGAGATTGACGAAGGACGGCATCAGGATCGCGTTCGGCGCGATATAGGCGGAGCGGCGCACGACGCAGTTCGGCACGGCGCGGAAGCCTGCCTTCTCGAATTCGTTGACGCTCCAGCCGTCGAACTTGGAGGGCACCTTGTCCCACCAGACCGATTCGCCCGGACCGCCCTTGACGATTTCCATCGGGTTGAGACGGAAGGAGAGAAGCACGGCCTTTTTCAGCCACTGGTTCACCGTCCACACGCCATCCTCGCCGCGTTCGGCAACACGCGCCTTGCCGCTGTCGAGCAGGTTCAGCGCATCGTTGACGGCATCGCGCACCTCGCCGCGCGTGGCGGTGTTGATCGTGTCACGCTCCTCGAAAGCGCGCTCGATGGTGGCGGAAAGGCTGCTGCGGTCGGCGTGGTTCATCGGAATTCCTTAAACTTCGGCCACTATCTTCGGGAAGGGGGGCCGGAGGGGTGATTGTTTTCCGGCTGCAAGTCCTAGAGCATGAACCCGGAAAGTTGAAGCCTTTTTCCGGCACGCGATGTCGCGCGTGTCAAACTGCGTTTCGGCTTGACGAACGATGAAATTAGACGAAATGCACGGCCTCGCCCGTCACCGCTTGGGCCGACGAAACCAGGAATGAGACATGGCACGTTTGAAGAAGCACAATCTGCGTCGCAAGGACGGGGTCTGGGACCCGCTTGCCGACAGCGCCTCCGACAAGCAGCGCGCTTCGACCGTCCCGCAGACCCCGCAATCGATGTCGCCGGCCTACCGGCTGGCCTATGCGGACGACGATTTCCTCTGCCGCGAGGAACTGCGGCCGGTGCGGCTGCAGCTTGAACTGCTGAAGGTCGAAATGATGCTCGCCGAGCGCGGCATCACGTCAACCATCGTGATGTTCGGCGGCGCGCGCATTCCCGCGCCCGGCGCGGATGCCTGGGCCGCGCGCAACGATACCCAACGCGCAAACCTCGAGGCGGCATCCGTCTATTACGAAGAGGCGCGCAAGTTCGCGCGGCTCTGCTCCGCCCGCTCGGCCGAACTCGGCTACAAGGAATATGTGGTCGTCACCGGCGGCGGTCCCGGCGTCATGGAGGCCGGCAATCGCGGTGCGGCCGAGGTCGGCGCGCCGTCCATCGGTCTCAACATCGTGCTGCCGCACGAGCAGGCGCCGAACGAATATGTCACGCCGGAACTGAGCTTCAACTTCCACTATTTCGCGGTGCGCAAGATGCATTTCCTGCTGCGCGCGAAGGCGGTCACCGTGTTTCCGGGCGGCTTCGGCACGCTCGACGAACTGTTCGAGACGATGACGCTGATGCAGACCGGGCGCATGGCGCTCGTGCCGCTGATCCTCTTCGGCAAGGAATTCTGGAAGTCGATCATCAATTTCGAGGCGCTGGCCGATTTCGGCACGATCGCGCCCGCCGATGTCGAACTCATGCAATTCGTCGAAACCGCCGAGGAGGCCTGGGACATTATCGTGCGCTTCTACGAGAAGCTCGAGACGGAACAGGCGGCCGCCGCACAATAGGTTCGCGGCATAAAAAACGCCCCGGAGCCAGGCTCCGGGGCGAGCATCTGCAACCAACACTGCAGGTTATTTCTTGCGCGCGAGCAGATCGGCCTTGGTGATGAAGCCGTCGCCATCCTTGTCGCGGCGCTTGAAGACGAAATCGGCGACGCGCGTCAGTTCGGCCTGGTCGAGATTGCCGTCGCTGTTGGCGTCGATCCGGTCGAAGCGCTTGATCGTTGCCTTGGGCAGGCGGTTCACGCGAATGATCTTCGCGTCATAGGCGCCGCGCTCGATCTCGCCGGCGCGCACGGCCTGACGATAGGCCTTGTTCGCCTTGCGGATCTGCTGGCGCTGGCCTTCGATCTCGGCCTTGCTCAGCTGGCCGTCACCGTTGAGGTCAACGGTCTTGATCGTGTCGCCGAGGCGAGCGGTCACTTCGTCGCGCGAAATCCTGCTGTCACCGTTCATGTCGATGAGGCGGATCATGCGTTCGGCGCGCTGGTCAGGAGACGGGCGCTGCTTGCCTTCCTTCTGCGCGAACGCAGGGGCGGCGAAACTTGCTGCGAGAGCAAGGGTGAGGGCGGAAGCCGCAATGGTCTTGATGTTCACGTCGGAACCTTTCAGTAGAGTTCAACAACGTCCCTTCGTGATGGCGGCTTCTCTTTATCCGGAAGCGTCTGATCACCACGTCTGTTGAGCCGCAGGTAACAAGCGCCTGCGGCAAGATTGTGTCACGCTGCTATATTTCGTGAGACGATATTTTCTCAGCGTTCGACGAGATGTTGCAGGAAGCCGGCGAGATCGGAGGTCGTATAGTCGATATGACGATCTTCCTCCGTCAGCGTTTCCCACGCATCGACGAACTCGTGGCTGCTGTCGCGGGGCAGAAGCAGCACGGTCTTCATGCCGAGCGTCTTCGGCACGACGAGATTGCGCGGCAGGTCCTCGAACATCGCCGCCCGTTCCGTGTCCACGCGGTGAAGTGCCGTGAACTTGTCATAGGTCGTGTCCGCAGGCTTCGGCACGTATTCGGCGGCGACGATGTCGAAGATGTCGTCGAAATGGTCGAGAATGCCGAGCGCGCGCGCGGCCATCTCGGCATGACGGACGCTGCCGTTGGTAAAGATGAACTTACGGCCGGGAAGAGCCTTGATCGCTTCTCCGAGTGCCATATCCGGCTGCAACACGCCGTAGTCGATGGCATGCGCCTTTTCCAGGAAGTCGGAGGGGTCGATGCTGTGATTGAGCATCAGACCTTTCAGCGTCGTGCCATGATCGTGGTAGTAGCGCTTCTGGATCGCTCGGGCGTCCTCGCGTGACAGGCCGAGCAGTTCCGACACATAGGCGGTCATGTTGCGGTCAATCTGGGCGAACAGGTCGACGTGATGCGGATAGAGCGTGTTGTCGAGGTCGAAGACCCAGTCACGCACATGGGCGAAGTCGGATTTTTCCGGAAGCATGGTCATGCCGGCCTTATGACACGGCCTCCGCATTGCGGAAAGGCGATTCGGAGGGGCTGCAATCGCTTTCCCGGTTCGGCCGGCTGGATTCGTTCCGGCCGGCATGCTAGCGGCCGAAGCATGGAAACCTGGGTTGTCATCACCGTCGCGGCGGCGTTCTTTCAGAATATCCGCTCCTCCATGCAGAAGCACCTGAAAGGCGTCATGGGAACGACGGGCGCGACCTTCGTGCGCTTCGGTTACGGCATCCCCTTTGCGCTTCTCTATCTCGGACTGCTGGTGCTCATCTTCGGCAAGCCGTTGCCGACGCCGAATGCCGGCTTCTTCCTGTGGGCGACGATCGGCGGGCTCGCGCAGATCACGGCCCAGTTCCTGCTTGTCCATCTCTTCTCGTTCCGCAATTTCGCGGTCGGCACGGCCTATTCGCGGACCGAGCCCGCGCAGGCAGCGCTCTTCGGCCTGATCGTGCTCGGCGAGCGCGCCACGCTTGGCACGATGCTCGCCATCGTCATCTCGGTTTTCGGCGTCATGCTGATCTCGGTCGCCCGCACCGTCGTCTCGCTGCGGGCGCTCGCCACGTCCGTCGCAAGCCGGACCGCGTTGATCGGGCTTCTGTCGGGGACTTTCTTCGGCCTGTCGGCCGTCTCCTATCGCTCGGCGTCGCTGGCGCTCGCGCCGACCTTGCCCGAGCCGGACTACATGACGCAGGCGAGTTTCACGCTGGCTTTCGTCATCCTGCTTCAGACGGTGCTGATGCTCGGCTGGATGCTCATGCGCGACCGGGCGGAGCTCGTGCGTGTCGGCAAGGCCTGGCGCCCGGCACTCGTCGTCGGCTTCGTCGGCGCGACGGCCTCCTTCGGCTGGTTCATGGCGATGACGCTGCAACAGGCGGCGGTCGTCAAGGCGCTGGCGCAGGTCGAGATGCTCTTCACCTTCGCCTCCACCGTCTTCGTGTTCAAGGAAAGCATCAACCGGCTGGAGATCGCCGGATGCCTGCTGATCGTGCTCGGCGTTCTCCTGCTTCTCGTCGCCTGAAGGCGAA
>CAMPIK010000316.1 GCA_946886325.1 uncultured Shinella sp. | reverse complement strand
GCCGGCCGGCCTTCCGGATTGAAAATCCGCACATCGACGCCGTTTTCGCCCAACACGACGGCGCTGCCATCAGGGATTTCGACCCAGGTTTCGGTCTCGTCGTTCAGCGGTTCAGACACGAGGCAATAACCGCCCTTGCTGCCCATGGGCGCCGCGTAGAGCGTCGGCGCGTGGAAATCCGTTGCATAGCGCACGGCATAGAGCGTCCGGCCATCGGAAAACGCGGCCGTGAAGCGCACGAGGACCTTGCGTTCGAGGTGGTCGGCAAGCCTTTCGACGAAAGCCAGCGTCTCGGATATCGCCCCCAGCGGATCGCGCTCCAGCCCGAACTGCATGGCGAGCAGGAAAAGCAGTTCCGAATCGGTCGATCCGCTGCGCGATGCATAGAGATCGTTGTCGAGCATCGTCTCCAGCGGTCTGCGCAAATGCTCGAAATCCGCGATCTGGCCGTTGTGCATGAAGGACCAGGCGCCGTGCACGAAGGGATGGCAATTGTCGCGGCGCGTGCCGCCGCCGGTCGCCGCGCGCACATGGGCCAGGAAGAGCGGCGAGCGGATCTGGCGGGCAATGCTCTTCAGGTTGCAATCCGACCAGGCCGGCAGGATATCCCGGTAGAGGCCGGGCTCGGCTCGATCGCCGTACCAGGCGATGCCGAAGCCGTCGCCGTTGGTCGACGTCTTGGCGCGTGTCGCACAATGAGACTGCTCGATCAGCGAATGCGCCGGCGACGACACGAGTTCTTCCAGATAGAGCGGTTCCCCTCGATAGGCGGCCCAGCGGCACATCAGGCTGTTCTCGCTTGTCTGCCGGCACAAAGACGAGCCGGCCCCTGGATGGAGTCGTTGATCATGATACGTATCCGAGTTTCGACCGGAATGGGTAATAATGCGTTAACGGAATGCGCAGGCACTATGCCAGCGGCGGGCCGTTGGCACGGTTCCCGGGGACACATGGCGTGAATCATAGCCCTTTGGATCGGCGGACGAAGCCGCCCGGTTCGGGGAATCGTTCCAACATCGTACATACCGCTTAAGCATTAGATTGGGCGCATCTCTACCTATTTTGGATAGCTGGATAATAGGCGGGTTATTTCTAGAGTTCCCAGAGGGCTTTCATAACAACGCCGCGCAATCGAACATGTTCGGCGCATCTGATTGATCACTTTACATCCCGCACCAACGAGAAAAGCATTTCATTCTCGACTTTCCAGCCTGCTGGAAGCGGTGCCTTTTGGCCGCGAACAAATCTCGATTTGTGGAGAAACGCCTATTTCTTGGGCTCACGGGTTCATGTGCTTTGAACCGAGGAGATGAGAATGCACGGTTTTCAGGAACGCGGCACTTATGTGCAAAGGGGGCGCTTTGCCCAGACGGGACGCTTCGGCCGGATGTTTCCGGAGCTTCGGTCTCTCAAGGCCTTCGACCCGGGGCCGGAGGCGCTCGGCGCCGTCGCCGGCCCGATGGATGGCGGCAATCCGCCGCCCTCCGACACCACCCAGGACAATCCACGCATCAAGGCCGGCTATACCTTCCTCGGGCAGTTCATCGACCACGACCTGACGCTGGACGCGACCTCGATCCTGGAACAGCAGGTGGACATCAACGCCACCCACAATTTCCGGACTCCCGCGCTGGAGCTCGATTCGCTCTACGGCCTCGGACCTTCGGCGCAGCCATCGCTCTATGACAGGAACAATCCCTTCACCTTCTTGCTTTCCGAGGATGGCAAGGATCTTGCCCGCAACCGGCAGGAAGTCGCGCTGATCGGGGATCCCCGCAATGACGAGAACCTGATCGTCTCCCAACTTCACCAGCTCTTCCTGAAGTTCCACAACAAGGTCTTCAATGATTTCACCGACCCGGCGCTTTCCGGCATTCAACGGTTCGAAACGGCGCAGAAGCTGGTGCGCTGGCACTACCAATGGATCGTCGTCAACGAGTTCCTGCCCCGCACCGTCGGCAGCAAGACGGCTGCGCGCGTCTTCGCGACGACACCCTTCGTGTTCCCCGGCGAGCCGTTCATGCCCGTGGAGTTCAGCGGCGCCGCCTATCGTTTCGGACACACGCAAATCCGTCCCGGATACCTCATCAATACGGCGGGGGCGGCACTCTTCCCCGACGATCCGAATGCGCCCTCCGGCAACGACCTTCGCGGAGGCCGCGCCCTGCCGGAGGCCCTGATCATCGACTGGTCACGGTTCTTCGGCCCGTCCGCAGGCGCCGGCAAACGCGTCGATACGCTGCTTTCGACGGTGATACTGCGCCTGCCGACGGGCGTTGTTCCCCCCGGCACGAGTGCTGCACACCGCTCCCTTGCAACGCGCAATCTCCAGCGCGGACTCGATCTCTGTCTGCCATCGGGCCAGGATGTCGCAGCCTATCTCTGCATCGATGACCCGCTGGACGAGGGCGAAATCTGGGACGGCGTTCCAGGTGGCCAGGGGCCGGCCCCGCTTTGGTTCTACCTTTTGCGCGAGGGTGAGAAGCGGGCCGATGGCCACCGCCTGGCAGGTGCCGGAGCGGAAATCGTCGGCCGGGTCTTCGCCGCGGTCATGACGGCGGACCGGGCATCCTACATAGCCCAGGATCCGGCCTGGACGCCGACCCTGCCGCGCGGAGACAACGCGACCTTCAAGGTGACGGATATCGTCAACCTGACGCTGGGGACCAGCATACCCAGCGAAGACGTGACCGCGCTTCCCGGCGACGACTGAGAAGGCCGGGGCCTGGCAGAGCTGCAGCGTGCGCTTGCAGACCCTGCGGACGGTATGGCGCGTGACGGCCGCGTCGGGTAGGATACGTCCGTCAGGAGCCGGCAAGGTGCTTGCGCCTTGCCGGCACATCCGCATCGTGAAGGAACCGAATGGCCGAAGGCAATTTCAAGATTTTGCCTTGCAGCATTCAAGGCATGCATGCCGTTTTCGCGGCGTCGCGGCACAGTTTCCCACGCCATACGCACGACCGGTTCGGCATCGGCATCATACAGCGCGGGGCGCAGGCGTCGCTCAGCGGACGTGGAATGGTCGAAGCCGGCCCCGGCGACGTTATCACTGTCAATCCCGGTGAAGTGCATGACGGACGAGCGATCGGGGAGACGGGGCGGGTATGGCATATGCTTTACCTCGATCCCGCCCTTGTCACTGCGATGACCAGGGACATCTGCGACAATGCTTCCGCAGATTTCGAATTCCACGAGCCTGTTATGTCCAATGCGCCCTGCAGAGACGTGCTTGCCACTCTGCTCGATTCCGCCGTGCGGCCACGGGAACGCGGCGCAGACGAGGAGGCGCTTCTGGTCCTCCTGGCGCAGGTCGCCGGCGTGACCGAAACCCGTGGCATCGGCAACGGCAGACTTGCTTGCGCCCGTGAGAGACTTGACGACGACCCGGCCGGCCCGGCGAACCTCACAGACCTTGCCGAGGAAAGCGGCCTCAGCCGGTTTCAGTTCCTGCGGGCCTTCGCCCGCGAGACGGGATTGACACCCCATGCCTATGGACTGCAGCGTCGGATCGACCTCGCAGTCAGGCTGATGGCGAACGGAATGCCGCTGGCAAGCGTTGCGGTCGATGCGGGTTTTTCCGACCAGAGCCATTTCACCCGCCATTTCGTAAGGCGTTATGGCATTTCGCCGGGCGCCTACCAGCAGGTTGTCGCGGCGCGCCTGCAATAACGTACAAGAACCGCCTGCCATTCAGTGGCAGTCTCCGCGCATCCAACCGCTCCGGAGCCTGCCATGTCGCTTGAATTTCTCCTCACCTCGCTCGTCGTCGTTCTGCTGCCGGGAACGGGCGTCCTCTATACGCTGGCGTCGTCGCTGGCCGGCGGGTTCCGGGCCGGGTTCTTCGCTGCGTTCGGCTGCACGCTCGGCATCATCCCCCATATCGCAATGAGCATTGCCGGCCTGGCGGCGCTGCTGCATGCGAGCGCGCTTGCCTTCCAGACGGTGCAGTATCTGGGGGTGCTTTACCTGTTCTATATGGCCTGGGGCATCCTGCGGAACGGCGGCACGCTTGACGTCTCCGCGAAGGCCGCACCGGCCTCGCCGCTCCGGATCGTGGCGAGCGGCTTTATCGTCAATATTCTCAATCCCAAACTGTCGCTGTTCTTCCTGGCGTTCCTGCCGCAGTTCGTGCCCGCGAACGCGGCTGCGCCTGCCCGCGACATGCTCGTCCTTGCCCTCGTCTTTATGGGCCTGACCTTTGCGGTCTTTCTTGTCTACGCGGCCTTTGCCGCAGCGGCGCGGCGCCATGTGATTGCGCGGCCGAACGTCATGCTGTGGCT
>CAMPIK010000315.1 GCA_946886325.1 uncultured Shinella sp. | reverse complement strand
GCGCGGCGGTGGCAGCACCTGACGCGCCCGTCGTCTGCCTCGTCGGCGACGGCGGCTTCCAGTTCTCGCTCGCCGAAATCGGCTCGGCCGCCGACATCGGCGCACGCGTGATCTTCCTCGTCTGGAACAATGACGGCTACCAGGAAATCGAAAACTACATGGTGGAATGCGGCATCACGCCCGAAGGGGTGCGGCCGTCGGCGCCGGATTTCCTGAAGGTCGCAGAGGCCTATGGCCTGCCGGCCGAACGGCTTGAAAGCGTGACGGACCTGTCGGGAAGTCTGAAGGCAGCAGCGGCGCTAAACGGCCCGAGCCTGATCGAAATCCACCAGACGAAGACGCGCGGCGCGATAGCCTGACAACCGGTCGTCTTGGCGGTCAAAGCCTCAGATTCGGGGGCTGGCTTCTCCGGTCGAACGACGGCTGCGCATCTCGTTCCAGAGCCAGCCGCAGACGATGCCGGTGGCCGCACCCGCCGCCTTGACGGTTGCGTCGGCGGCCTGCGGATGGCGTGACGGCGAGAGATATTGCAGCAGTTCCATGGCGCCCGCACCCGCCAGAAGCAGGACTGCGACAATCTTCCATTGCCGCGGATAGGCGAGCACGAAGGCGCATGCCGCGAGCGCATAGGCCAGCGCCCGATCGATGTTGACATTGGTGATGGTGGAAGGCCGCAATCCGATCGGCGATATCGTCACGAAGAGGATGCCCGCGAGCATGAGCCAGGCTGCGGCCTTGAAAAGCGTGCGTGTCGTCATCCTGTCACAATAGCAGGCGAGGCCGATGTTGCAATGCACAAGCGGCATTGACGTGGGAGGTAGGTCCCTCCGCTCCCTTTCGTCATCGGTCGCGGGGGCAGATATCACGCCCGTCTGCTGCGGCTCTCAGGACGTCGAGGACGTCGGCTGGCACGTCCCGGACGCGATTCGTCCGCGCGGCGGCAAAGACGACCGCCCAGGCAAGAGACGTGCACCGCGCGGCGCCGATTTTCTCATCGCCGGCCTCGATCCGCCGATAGGTCGCGAGATCGACCTGCAAGGCGTCCGCCATCGCCTGCTCGCTCAATCCGCATCGTTGCCGGGCCGTACCGATATCCATGTCCGCTTCGCCAGAATCTCCGCGCCGGGAACGACGTTCGTTCGTCGGCACGAAGGAAGGCTAGCGCAGCGGCCGTCCGGCCGCTTTCCCCAGTTGGGGCATTGCGGGCTGTATTGACGCGTGAACGTCCAAGTTGGACGTCTCAGGCGCAGCAGGGCTCCGGCTGCGAGGACCCGCAGCAGTTCTGCATCACCGGTTTCTGCTGCGCCAGCCAGCGGTCGCGCGGCTTGCAACTGGCAGGACGCGGCGACAGATCGACATGCAGGGCGCCGTCAAGTTCCACAGGCGCGCCGGCACAGAAGAGTTCCATTGGCCGGATACCGTCGCTGACTTCAAACGTCAGTTTCGCCGAACCGTCGAGCGCGACATGCTCGGATACCTTGCGAACGATCGCCGCGAATTTGCCGGCCGGCATGTGGCTGCGCCCGCTTTCGTCGATATCCCAGAGCTGGACGAAAATCTCGGCCCAGGATTCCGGGTTGGCGCCGCAATCGAGCGCGGAAAACTGCCCCGCTTTGACCTCCGTGACGTGATAGCCGGCGCGGATCGGATGGCCGTCATAGAAGAAGACGAGCGGCAGGTCGGGGGCGCGCGTCGCCTTTTCAAGCAGGGCGCCCAAAGAGATGTCGGTCAGCGGGCCAGGGCTCTTGTCGATCTCGGACATTTGCGGTAATCCTTTCCTTCAATTATTCAAGGATTATTGAAATATGGATGTGCGTCAAGCCCTTTCCGCATTCGGTGCGCTGTCGCAGGAGACGCGGCTTGCCGTCGTCAGGACGCTGGTCGTCGCCGGGCCGGCAGGGCTCGCCGCCGGCGCCATCGCGGAGCGCATGGGTGTTTCGCCATCGAACATCTCCTTCCATCTCAAGGAACTGGAACGTGCGGGGCTGGTCGCCCAGCGGCGGGAATCGCGGTCGCTCGTCTACAGCGCAAGCTACGAAACGCTGGCAGGCCTCCTTGATTTTCTCATGAACGATTGCTGCGCGGGCCATCCCGATATCCGCAACGCGATGGCCCAACGGGACGATTGCTGCACGGCGGACGAGGCTGCCGCCAGCGAGGATCGCCTGCGTGTCTGACAGTCCTGCGCGCGTTCCCGCCGGCGTCGTCTCGGCCCTCGGCATCACCCAGATCATCGGCTACGGCACTCTTTATTATAGCTTCGGTATCCTGGCGCCCGGCATGGCGCGCGATCTGGGGCTGACGCTCGAACAGGTCTTCGCCGTCTTTTCCGCCTCGCTTTTCGTCGGCGGCCTGTCCGCCCCGTTCGTCGGCCGGTGGATGGACAGGATCGGCGCGGCGACCGTGATGACGCTCGGCTCCGCCCTCTCCGCCGTCACACTCGTTCTGTGTGCCTGGTCGCCGTCCGTCCTGCTCTTCGCCGCGGCGATCGTCCTGCTCGAGGTGGCGTCCGGCATGGTCCAGTATCAGGCGGCCTTCGCGGCTCTGGTCGAGAGCCGGCCGCAGGCGGCATCCCGCAGCATCACCTATCTGACACTGATCGGCGGGTTTGCCTCGACCATCTTCTGGCCGATCGCAGCGGGTCTCCACGAAACCTTCTCCTGGCGCGAAATCTATGTCGCCTTCGCCGGCCTCAACCTGCTCTTCTGCATGCCCCTGCATTTCTGGATCATGCGACATGGAAAGGCGGAGGCCGCCAGGGGCGCGGTGGCGGCCCGCGCGCCGGTGACCGGCGCGCTTCGACCGGAGCGCCGGCGGCGGGGCATGTTTCTCGTCTCGCTTGCCTTTGCCCTGCAGGGCTTCACGCTCTCGGCAATCCTTGCGCATATGGTGCCGATGCTGGGCGTGATCGGGCTTGGCGGCGCAGCGGTTGCGGTCGGCGCCCTGTTCGGACCGTCCCAGGTGATGAGCCGGCTGATCAACATGGTGGCCGGCGCACGCGTCACGCCGCCGGTGCTCGCCATTCTCTCGGCCATTCTGATGGTTCTCGGCATTCTCGTTCTGAGCGTTTCCGGAAACTGGCTGCCCGGTGCCGTCGTCTTTGCCGTCTGCCTCGGCCTCGGTTCGGGCATCAACAGCATCGCGCAGGGCTCGTTGCCGCTCTGGCTCTTCGGATCGGAGGGCTACGGCGCGATGACCGGCAAGATGGCCGCCGCACGGCTTGCGGCCGGCGCAGCCGCCCCCTTTGTCTTCGCCATGCTGATGCAGGGCGCAGGGGTGTCCCTGGCGCTGGGCGCCAATGCCGCGCTCGGAACGGCGGCGATTGTGGTCTTTGCCGCGCTGGCTTACTTGTCGAGCAGGCCTGTCGGGGAAGATGGAGAAAGGGCACGCCCGGAATAGGGCGATACGCTGTGTGTAGACCGCTAAATCGGGAAAATGGTGCTGCGAGAGAGGATTGAACTCTCGACCTCACCCTTACCAAGGGTGTGCTCTACCACTGAGCTACCGCAGCCCGTGCGCGGCGAACGCCTGTTCGCTTCGGGCGAGGCGCCTATTGCCACAGTCTACCCCCCTATGCAAGCCGGCAGGGGTGGTTTGACGCAACAAAATGCGCAAGCGGCCGGCAGCGCGCTTCCAGTGGCGGGCCGGATTCGCTATGGGACGATGATGACGGAAATGAAGGATCGCAATGCGTCCGGCGGCGCCGGGGCGCAGAAGACGGAAGCGGAACGCCGGGCGGAGCGTCTCGCAAAGACTTTGCGCGACAACCTCGCCCGTCGCAAACAGCAGGCGCGGGCACGCCGCGCAGGGGCTGCCGACGAGGCGACGGGATTGCCTGCCGCAAAAAGGGACGAATCGCCCGATTAGACATCCCTCGTGTCTTCGGACGCGAAGCATCGGGGCACTTCGGCAGACAGACGGTCAAGGCATTGCGTGCGGCGGACTTCTCATCGTGCCTCACTTGCTCTAAAGAGGCGCCTTCTCTCGACAGCCGACATTGAACGTGAAAGGCGGGCGCGGCCCGTAGATTGCATATGGATCGTATCAGGATTGTAGGCGGCAACCCGCTCTCGGGCACCATTCCGATCTCCGGCGCGAAGAATGCCGCGCTGCCGCTGATGATTGCCTCGCTGCTCACCGACGACACGCTGACGCTGGAAAACGTGCCGCATCTGGCAGACGTCGAGCAGTTGATCCGCATCCTCGGCAATCACGGCGCCGACATTTCGGTCAACGGCCGCCGCGAGCGCCAAAGCGAAGGCTATTCGCGCACCATCCACTTCACCTCGCGCAACATCGTCGACA
>CAMPIK010000314.1 GCA_946886325.1 uncultured Shinella sp. | reverse complement strand
CAGGAAGCATTTGATTTTGCTGGCGGCTTTCTCGCATATCGACCGTGTCAGGGAGATCGCCGCCATGTTCGACGAGACGAGAACGCTTGAAAGCCCGACCGGCGCGCGGATCGCCTACCACTATCGGCCAGCGTCGCAGGCGCCCCGCGGCATCCTGATCGTCAGCCATGGCCTCGCGGAACATGCCCGCCGCTATCGCCGCTTTGCCGAAAACCTCGCGGACGCCGGCTTTCATGTCTATGCGCCGGATCATCGCGGCCATGGCGAGACGACGGCGCCCGATGCGCCGCCCGGACGTTTCGCGTCGCGTGATGGCTGGCGGGCGGTGCTCGACGACCTGCTGGCGCTGAGGGAGCATGCGGCAGAGACCCATCCGGGCCTGCCGGTCGTCCTCATCGGCCATTCGATGGGCGGCCTGTTTGCACTCGCCTTCGCCGAGGCCTTTCCCGAAAAGCTCGATGCCGTCGCCGTCTGGAACTCGAATTTCGCCGTCGGGCTCTCGGGCCGCGCCGCGCAAGCCATCCTCGCCGCGGAGCGCATGCTGAAGGGGTCGGACGTGCCGAGCGGCCTCTTGCCCAAACTCACCTTCGGCGCCTGGGGCAAATCCGTTGCAAACCGCAAGACGGACTTCGACTGGCTGTCGCATGACGAGTCAGAGGTCGCCGCCTATATCGCCGATCCGCTCTGCGGCTTCGACGCCAGCGTGTCGCTGTGGATCGATCTCTTTGCCGTGACCTTTTCGGGTATCGCGCCGCAGCGCATCGCGCGCCTTCCGAAAGACCTGCCGGTCCACCTGCTCGGCGGCGGCCAGGACCCCGCAACGAATGGCGGCAAGGCGATCCGCTGGCTTGCGGCGCGGCTGGAAAAATCCGGACTTGAGGACGTGACGACGATCGTCTATCCCGGCGCACGACACGAGACGCTGAACGAGATTCCCGCCCTCAGGGACGAGGCGACCGACGCCTTCATCGCCTGGTGCCTGCGCGTCACCGAACGCCAGCATCTCACCCAAAGATAGTCAGGCCCGCATGTCCACGAACAGTGCAGAAACCGCAAGCGCCCCGGCGCTTCGCAACGACATCGGCGTCGGGCTTGGTCTGATGGTTCTGTCGGTGCTTCTCTCGCCGGTCATCGACATCTTCGCCAAGCTCGCCGTCACCAGCGTACCGGCCGTCGAGATCACCTTCTTCCGCTCGCTGTTCCAGATGATCGTGCTCCTGCCGATGGTGCTCTTGCGCGGCACGCTCTTCGATCTCACCTGGAAGCGCGCGGGCCTGCATGCGCTGCGCGGCCTGCTGGCGGCGATCGTCATGATCACCTTCGTCACCACGCTCTCGGTGATGGAGGTGGCCGATGCCATCGCCATCTTCTTCGTCGAGCCGATCATCCTGACGATCCTCGGCTCGATCTTCCTGAAGGAGACGATCGGCTGGCGGCGTTATACCGCCTGCGCCGTCGGTTTCGGCGGCGCGCTTCTCGTCATCCAGCCGAGCATGCAGGAGGTTGGTCCGATCGCGCTGCTGCCGGTCGTTTCGGCCTTTGCGCTGGCGCTCTTCCTGCTGATCACGCGGCTTTCCTCGCAAAGCGAGGATCCCTGGTCGATGCAGGTCCATGCGGGGTTCTGGGGCGCGCTCTTCACCGGCCTGCTGCTGGCGCTCGGCAGCGGCAGCGGCATCGCGATGATCGAGCCGGTCATGCCCGATTTCGACAACAGCCTCTTCATCGCCGGCGCCGGCGCGGCGGCGACCGTCTCGGGCGTGCTCGGCGTCTATGCCTATCGCGCCGCACCCGCCTCGACTTTGGCGCCGCTGCAATATCTGGAGATCGTCTCGGCGACGATCCTCGGCTGGTGGGTGTTCGGCGACCTTCCCGATGCGCTGAAATGGCTCGGCATCGCCATCATCATCGGCTCCGGCCTCTATATCATCTGGCGCGAGCGGCGGATCAACAAGACCGCAAGCATCCCGCCGGTTTCGCCGGCCATCTGACAAATATCAAGACGCAGCCGCAGTCAGACGATTGTGTCATGACCTCATGAGGGCTTGCGTCTATCTCGCGCGCGCCGTTTTTGTTACCAACCGCAGACGTATATGCCGGCGGCGAGGGAGAGAGCCATGGACAGAAGCAGCTTGCCGCTTTCCGGCATCCGGGTCATCGAGCTTGCCCGCGTGCTTGCCGGTCCCTGGGCCGGCCAGATGCTCGCCGACATGGGCGCCGACGTCATCAAGGTCGAAAACCCTGTCGGCGGCGACGATACGCGCGCCTGGGGGCCGCCCTTCGTGGAAGGCGCCAAGGGCGAAAACCTGTCGGCTGCCTATTACCATTCGACGAACCGCGGAAAACGCTCGATCACCGTCGACCTGAAGTCGAAGGACGGTCAGGAGACGGTGCACCGGCTGGTGAAGAGCGCCGATATCGTCATCGAGAACTTCAAGGTCGGCGGGCTGAAGAAATACGGCCTCGACTACGAAAGCCTCGCCCGGGACAATCCGAAGATCGTCTATTGCTCGATCACCGGCTTCGGCCAGACCGGCCCCTATGCGGGCTTTGCCGGCTACGACTATATCGTCCAGGGCATGTCGGGCTTCATGTCGATCACCGGCGAGCCGGACGGCCATCCGATGAAGGCGGGCGTCGCGATCGCCGACATCTTCACCGGCATCTATGCCGTGACCGCCATCCAGGCGGCGCTGATCCACGTCATGAAGACGGGACAGGGCCAGCAGATCGACATGGCGCTGCTCGACGTCCAGGCCGGCGTGCTCGGCAACCAGAACATGAACTATCTCGTCTCCGGCAAGGCGCCGCAGCGGCTCGGAAACAACCATCCGAACATCTCGCCCTACGAGGTCTTCGCGACCGCCGACGGCCATCTCATTCTCGCGGTCGGAAACGACGGCCAGTTCCAGCGGCTCTGCACGCTGCTCGGCATCCCGGAGGCCCCCGCCGATCCGCGCTTCGCCACCAACGCGGCGCGCGTTGCCCATCGCGGCGATGTGCATGCGCTTCTCGCCGGCCGGATGCAGGACTGGTCGAAGGCGAAGCTGCTTGCCGCCTGCGAGGCCAATGCGGTGCCGGCCGGGCCGATCAATTCGATCGCGGACATGTTCGACGATCCCCAGGTCAAGGCGCGCGGCCTGCGCATCGATCTACCCGATGCCGACGGCAACCTGATCCCCGGCGTGCGCACGCCGACCGTCTTTTCCGAAACGCCGCTCGTCTACGATCGGCCGAGCCCGCGCCTCGGCGAGCACACGGACGACATTCTCGCGGAACTGGACGCGCTCGAAGCCAGGAAGAGGTCTGCATGAGAACCGGTGGCCAACTGATCGTCGACGCGCTCGTCGCAAATGGCGTCAAACGCCTGTCCTGCGTGCCGGGCGAAAGCTATCTCGCCGTGCTCGACGCGCTGCATGATACGGATATCGACGTTCTCGTCTGCCGCCAGGAAGGCGGCGCGGCGATGATGGCGGATTGCTGGGGCCGGCTGACCGGCGAACCCGGCATCTGCATGGTGACGCGCGGACCGGGCGCCACCAACGCGTCCGCCGGGCTGCACATCGCCCGGCAGGATTCGATCCCGATGATCCTCTTCATCGGCCCGGTGCAGCGCGCGCCGCGCGAGCGCGAAGCCTTCCAGGAAATCGACTACCGCCGCGCCTTCACCGAGGTCGCAAAATGGGTGGCCGAGATCGACGATCCCGCCCGCATCCCGGAATTCGTCACCCGCGCCTTTTCCGTCGCGACATCCGGCCGGCCGGGTCCCGTCGTGCTGGCCCTGCCGGAGGATATCCTGACGCAGGCGGTCGAGGCGCCGGTCGCGAGATCCTATGTGCCGGTCCCCGCCCATCCCGGTCCCGGCCAGATCGCCGAACTGGGGCGCCTGCTGGCAAAGGCCGAACGGCCGATCGCCATCCTCGGCGGCACGCGCTGGAGCGAGGAGAGCGTCGCCGCCATCCGCGCCTTTTCCGAGCGCTGGGCGCTGCCGGTATCCTGCTCCTTCCGCCGCCAGATGCTGTTCGATCACCTGCATCCGAACTATGCCGGCGATTCCGGCATCGGCATCAACCCGGCGCTTGGCAAGGCGATCCGCGAGGCCGACCTCGTGCTGCTGATCGGCGGGCGCTATTCGGAAATGCCGTCGTCCAACTATTCGCTGCTTGAAAGCCCCTACCCGCGGCAAACGCTGGTGCACGTCCACCCCGACCCGTCCGAACTCGGCCGCGTCTATCGCGCCGACCTGCCGATCTGCGCAGCACCCGGCGACTTCGTGATGGCGCTCGAAAGCCTCGTTCCGGCCGAGGAGCCCTCATGGGCC
>CAMPIK010000313.1 GCA_946886325.1 uncultured Shinella sp. | reverse complement strand
CGGCAGCACGTCCGGATGGTCGACGAGGCGGCGACAGACGGCTTCCGCCAGGGCCGCCGGCACGGAAATCTCGAAACCGTCCTCGCCGGTATAGCCGGAGCGCGAGACGATACAGTCCGCGTCGTGCAGGTCGCAGGCGCGCACGTCCATGAAGCGCATGCTGGAAATATCGGCCCAGAGTTCGGCAAGCACGGCCTCGGCATGCGGTCCCTGCAGCGCCATCAGCGCGCGGTCGTCATGCAGCGTCAGTTCGCAGGTGTCGCCGATCGCGGTCTGCATATGGGCGAAATCGGCGTCCTTGCAGGCGGCGTTGACGACGACGTAGAAATGGTCGCCGAGATTGGCGATCATCAGGTCGTCACGGATGCCGCCGGTCTCATTGGTGAAAAGCGCATAGCGCTGGCGGCCTTCGGCAAGCCCCAGAACATCGACGGGCACCAGCGTTTCCAGCGCACGCGCCGCGTCCGCATTGTCGCCGGACCGGGCGCGGACGGTGACCTGGCCCATGTGGGAGACGTCGAACAGGCCGACGGATGCGCGGGTGTGAAGATGTTCCTTCATCACGCCGGCGGGAAATTGCACGGGCATCTCGTAGCCGGCGAACGGCACCATGCGGGCACCGAGCGACAGGTTGAGGTCGTGCAGCGGTGTTTTCTTGAGGTCAGACGTCGCGTCCAATAGGCGCCCTCCAGTCTATGGCGCCCGCCCGCGAGGGGTCTCATAGGCACCGGCTCACAATACGACGCACGCGCCGTTCTCCTGAGCCCCCTCTGTCCCTTCGCCTGAGATTGTTATCCCTTCGGCGAGCGCTTGCGCACTTCTCTCCAGAGTCCTGTCGGCACCTTGCTGGTCCTTTTGCCTGAGAGTTTCCGGGGCGGTTGCTCCTTCGGCACCGGATCAGGTCCGGCTTCTCCCAGCGAGGTTGCAGCCAGATAACGGGGTCTCAACCGCTTTGGCAAGGGCCAAGTGTCGCGGCTGAACACATTTTTGTCGCGCCGTCCAAACCCGGCGGCGATGCCGGGCCGCAAACGAAGAACGGCCCCGTTTCCGGAGCCGTCAAGGTGGGGAGGAAGGAGCGGAATTTTCTAGGTGTCGGCGGCGCCATTGTCCGCATAGGCCTGTGTGGCAGCCTCGGTGCTGACAGGCGCCTGGCGCGTCATCGTCAAAAGCGCCAGCACCAGCGACGGCGGGTGGATGACCGTCATCAGGGCCTTTTGCTGTGCGTCGCCCTTGGCTTTTGCCTGTTCGCTCCAGGCGTGGACCTTCTGCTCGAAAAGCGTGTTGGCACGCGCGGTGGTCTTGTAGCCTTGCGATGCATAGGCTGCCGTCGTCGGCGAAACTGTTACGATCTGCGTCATGGCTGCACTGCCGTCACATTAAGGTTCACTGAAATGTAACAGTTGCGTCTTTCCCGAACGCTAAAGGCGGAAGTTGCATTTTCATCGAATTTTAATGATGAACGCGGTCGATGCCGGCGCGGTTGTTGCCGGAATTGACCTTGCGCCCCGGCCGGCATTTCCGCCATAAAGCGACGGACCGACAAACACGGGGCCGCAGGGCGGCAGAGTGAACCGATGAAGCCGATTTTCGTGCAATTGCAATGCGCTCCGGGCAAGACCTACGAGGTTGCCGATGCGCTTTACGCAACGGAACTGATTTCCGAACTCTATTCGACGAGCGGCGAGTACGATCTGCTCCTGAAAATCTACGTCGAGAGCGAAGAGGATATCGGCAAGTTCATCAACGATCATGTCGCGATCATTCCCGGCATCGTGCGCACCCTGACGACGCTCACCTTCCGCGCCTTCTGACGCCCGGACGTCCGGCGCGGCTTCGACCTTCCCACGGGCGGCAAGTTCGGCTAAAGCACGCCGCAACGAGAGAAGGCGAAAATGGCAGGCATCGAACACAGGCAGGTGGACGCGGACGAGGCGGGCATGCGGCTCGACCGGTGGTTCAAGGTCCACTATCCGGGCCTCGGCTTCGGCCAGTTGCAGAAGCTGCTGCGCTCCGGACAGGTGCGCGTCGACGGCGGGCGCGCCAAGACGGACCTGCGCGTGCAGCCGGGCCAGACCGTGCGCATCCCGCCGATGGGCGTCGACGGCAAGGAAAAGACCAGCGGGCCGATCGCCGGGCGGGACCTCAAACATTCGCCCGACGGCGAACTGCTGTCGCGCATGCTGATCCACGAGGACGACAAGGTCTTCGTGCTGAACAAGCCCGCCGGCATCGCCGTGCAGGGCGGCTCGGGCCTCACCCGGCATATCGACAAGATGCTGGAGGCCTGGACCAGCAAGAAGGGCGAGAAGCCGCGCCTCGTGCACCGCCTCGACCGGGACACATCCGGCGTGCTCGTCGTTGCCCGCACGCGCGGTGCCGCGCAGAAGCTGACGGCCGCTTTCCGCGAGCGCGACACGAAGAAGACCTACTGGGCGCTCGTCAAGGGCGTGCCGCGCAAGCGCGACGACAAGGTCTCGACCTGGCTGGTGAAGGAAGCGACGCCGGACGGCGACCGCATGCGCATCGCCAAACACGGCGAGGATGGCGCCGACCACGCGGTTTCCTATTATCGCGTCGTCGAGCAGGCGGGCCAGGATTTCGCCTGGCTGGAGATGGAACCCTATACCGGCCGCACCCACCAGCTTCGCGTGCATGCGCTCCATATCGGCCATCCGATCCTCGGCGACCCCAAATATTTCGATACGGACGTCAACTGGAATTTTCCGGGCGGCGTGCAGAACCGCCTGCATCTCCATGCCCGCCATATCGACATCCCGCATCCCTCGGGCGGGCGCCTGAAGGTCACGGCGCCCTTGTCGCCGCACATGGTCCAGACCTGGAACCTCTTCGGCTTCGACCAGCAGACGGCGGACGAGGGCTACTGATGCGTCTCGTCCTCTTCGATTGCGACGGCACGCTCGTCGACAGCGTCGGGCTCATCCATGAGGTGATGGCCCGCACCTTCGAGGCCTTCGGCCATCCGCGCCTGCGCGCCGAACAGACGAAGACCGTCATCGGCCTGACGCTCGACATCGCGATCGCCCGCCTCCAGGGCAAGCCGCATGTCGACGACGAGGCGACCGCGATGACCGCGCATTACAAGCAGATCTATGCCGGCGTGCGGACGGAGCCGGGCCTGCAGGAGCCGCTGTTTCCCGGCATCGCCGAGATGATGCAGCAACTCCAGAAGGATGACGACCTCATACTCGGGGCCGTGACGGGAAAATCGCGCCGCGGGCTCGACCTGATCCGCGCCACGCACGGCTTCGACAAGACCTTCATCGTCTCTCGCACCGCGGACGATTGCCCGTCCAAGCCGCATCCGGCGATGGTGACGGAATGCTGCTCGGCGACAGGCATCGACGCGGCGCGCACCGTCGTCGTCGGCGATGCGATCTACGACATGCAGATGGCGAAGGCCGCCGGCGCCAAGGCGATCGGCGTCGCCTGGGGCTATGCCAGCGTGCCGGAACTGGCCGCGGCCGGCGCAGACCATATCCTGACCAAACCCGCCGATCTCATCGAATGGCTGGAGATTTCCGATGCGTGATATCCTGAGCGACCTTTCCGGAGAGCTGAGCGATCCCGATCCGGTTCGCCGTGCGCAGATCCAGATGAAGCGGCCGCTGCCGAAGCGCTTCTACAAGGACGTTTCCGTCGCGCCGTCGGAAGGTGGCCTTGCCGTCCTGCTCGACGGCCGTCCGGTGCGCACGCCGGCCAAAAAACTGCTTGCTGTCGCCGAACCGAAGATCGCCGAGCGGCTTCGCGCCGAGTGGGACGGGCAGGGCGAGATGATCGACCCCGCCACGATGCCGGTGACGCGTCTCGTCAACACGGCGCTCGACGGGGTCGCCGACAACCGTGCGGCGGTGCTCGAGGAAATCGTCAGCTTTGCCGGAACGGACATGATCTGCTATCGCGCCGACACGCCGGAAGGCCTCGTCGAGCGCCAGCGCGCCGGCTGGGACCCGGTGCTGCGCTGGGCGGCCGACAGCCGCGGCGCGCGCTTCATCCTCGCCGAGGGTGTCATCCATCAGACGCAGCCGGCGCCAGCGATCGACGCCTTCCGGGCGGCATTGCAGGCTTACGGCGAGCCGCTGCCGCTCGCCTGCCTCCACACCGTCACCACGCTCACCGGTTCGGCCGTCCTGGCGCTGGCGCTTGCCGAGGGCCATCTCGATGCCGACCGGCTCTGGGACCTCGCCCATATCGACGAGGACTGGCAGATCGAACAGTGGGGCACGGACGAGGAGGCGTTTCACCGCCGATCGCTCCGCCGCCGCGAGTTCGACGTCGCAGCCGGCGTGCTCGCCGACAT
>CAMPIK010000312.1 GCA_946886325.1 uncultured Shinella sp. | reverse complement strand
GAAGAGGTGGATGCCGCGTTCGGCGCAAAGCGTCGCAAGGTCCCGGAACGTCGCCTGATCGGCGATCGACCCGGTCGGATTGTTCGGGAAGTTGACGGCGATCAGTTTCGTGTTCGGCCGCAGGGCCTGCCTGATGTCATCCAGATCGAGCCGGAAATCATTCTCGGGCCGGAGCGGAACGCCGGTCACGGAGCCCGCGAATTGCAGCGGCAGCGTCTCCATCGACTGGTAGTTCGGCACCGTGACGATGGCATGATCGTCCCGGTCGAGCAGCGCCAGCATCGCGGCATAGAGCCCCTCCTCCGCGCCTGCGAAGGTCAACACGTCGTCTGGCGTGATCGTCTCATAGGTCGCGGCGATCGCGGCGCGAAGCTCGGGCGCGCCCCAGGTCGGCGTATAGCCGAGCGTCAGCGTCTCCCAGGCCGCGCGGTCCTCGTCGTCGGCGAGCGCCAAGAGGTCGCGCATCGCCATGGTTTCGGCGTCACTCGCCGTCATGTGGTGGCGGGCGGTGAACTCCCATGTCGAGAAATGGGTTTCGAGGCGGAAATCGGGCAAGGCGGGCATGTCAGCGGTCCTTCGGTGCATCGCCGCGGGCTTCAGCGAGATAGTTGTAGATCGTCGCGCGCGAACTGCCGATGAGCCCGGCCAGATGCTCGGCGGCATTGCGCGTCCGGAACAGGCCCTGCTGGTCGAGCGCGGCGACGAGCGCCACCTTCTGCGGGCGCTTGAGGGCGGCAAGGCTGAGGCCGCGCGCCTTCAGCCAGTCGTGCAGCGCATCGTTCATCGCCTCGCGCCAGTCGCCGGCAAAAAGCGCGGGCGGCCGCGGCTCCGGTGTGCCGGCAAAGGCTGCAAGCAGGCGCACGGCATCGTCGATCCGCGAGACGTCCATGTTAATGCAGAGCAGCCCAACCGGCCTGTTGCGGGCATCCCGCAGCACGGCCGTCACCGATTTCAGCCGGCGCCCGTCCGTCCCGGTTTTCTCGTAGGGACCGAAGACACCTGACAGGTCCGATGCGTCGATGAGCCCGGCTTCCACGAGCGAATCCATGCCCGGCTGCCGGCCCGGCGCGGCGTTCCAGAGCGCCGCCACCTGCCCGGAGGCGAGGTCGTGCAGGACGACCTCCGCATGCGGATAGAGCAGAGCGGCGACGGCGGCGCCGACCGGCTGATAGGCCTTGAGATGCTGTGGAACGTCTGTCGCGGTGTGCATGGGCGACCCATCAAACATTCTGGATATTTTGTCAATATTATACGTTTCATATAAATTCTCTCATCAACGCTCGACAAGCCGGACCGGGCGGGGCTACCCGTCTAAAGATAGACCGGAGGCGATTCGAGGGAGACGACGATGAGTCCGGATATGGCTGCCTTTCCCGACCGGGAAACGATCGCCGACAAGCTTGCGGCACTCGGCGAGGCGGAACAGGGTTTTCTGGCGCTGCTCCTGCAGAACCCGCAGCAGGACGAGAACCTGCTCGCCGGCCTCGACCTCTGCCTGCACCGCGCGGCGGAGGCCCGCTTTCTCAATGCGCTGAAACTCGAAAAGCTCGGCGAATGGCTGGGCAACGCCGCGCCGGATCGTCTCCAGGTGCGACTGATGGAGGCGGCGCGCTCCAGCCACCACGCCGCGCACGAAGCCTTTCGCGCCGGCCTCACCCGCTCCGGCGGGCTGGAAAGGGCCTTTCCGCCGGCCTGAAATTGACCTCAGGCGACGCGCGCCGCGCCGAGCGGCCGAAATGCGGCTCGGATCGTCTCCGCCATGCCGTCGATTGCCGGTCCGCTCCGTCGCGGGTTGCGCTTCAGCACGACGCGGGAGGAATCGATCGACGGAAAACCGTCGGCCGTGGTCAGTTCCCGGGCGCCGGACGGAATGTTGCTGCGTGACAGCGGTGCGATGGTGAGCCCGCTCGCAACGGCCGAGCGCAACCCGCCGCTCGTGTCGCAGGTATAGGCAATGCGATAGTCGATCGCGTGCCGTTCCAGCGAGCGCAGCGCGAACTCCCGGCACCAGCTTGAGCGCCAGTAGACGGCAATCGGCACCGGGCGTTCCAGATGCCGTTCATGCGCACCGGAGACCACCCACACCGTCGGATCGATGGCCAGCAATTCGCCTGTAACGCCGTCGCACCAGTCGAAGATGATGGCCAGATCCAGTTCGTCCGCCTCCAGCGCCGCCAGTTGCTGCGCCGTGTAGCCACACAGCACCGTGACCTCGATGCCCGGATGAGCCTCGGCAAAGGCGACAAGCGCGTTCGGCAGGATCGTCTGGTTGTACTCCTCGGGAATGCCGACCCGCACGGGGCCGTCGAGCGGAGCGGAGCGCATGGCGGCCGTCGTCTCGTCGACCAGTCCGACGATTCGGCGAGCGTAGGGCAGAAGCCGCTTACCGTCTGCCGTCAGCGTTACGCCGCGCGGGCCGCGCTCGAAAAGCGTTGCGCCGATCGAATCCTCTAGCTTGCGGACCTGCATGCTGACCGCCGATTGCGTACGCCCGAGTCGCTCCGAGGCATGTGTGACATTGCCCGATTGGGCCACGGCGACGAAAATTCGGAGAAGATCGCTTTCGACGGGAGGATACATCGGCACCATCGCTTTTTCTAATGCCTGCCATAATCGCTATTCGTTTGTGCGATGTCTAGGGCTTTGCTTGACTGCGCCGCAGCACAGAAAGGTCATGGCCATGACGATTCTCACCAGATTGATCGAGAAGATGCGGCAACGCAGCGAAGCGAAGGCGCGGCGGGACGCTTTGCAGATGCTCCTCATGCGCAGGGACAAGCGCCTGCTGCGCGACGCGGGTTTGGCATTGGTGGACGATGACAGCGGCTCGCCCCGATGCGAACCGCTGCCGCAAAAGAGGGAGAGGCGCTGGACCGCGCCTCTCATCCGGCTGATATCGCCTTCGACGCGGTCGAAGCCAAAAGACCATGCGCCTGTCGCCGCCCGCGAGCGCGGGGAAGATAGCCGCAAGGCGGGCTAGGCTCTGCCGTCTCGGCTACTGCGCCTTCTCCCCCGACAGCCCGCCGGCAAGGCGCACGAGGTTCAGGAACTCCGCCCGGTAGCCGAAGGGATCGGTGCCACGCGCGGCTTCGGCAAGGCCGAGGATCGAGCCGAAACTGTAGTCCTGAAGCGCCGTGACGCCTTTCAGCTTCTGCCCAAAGGCGGCCACCGCGATCGAGAAGCGCACGTCGGCCGACGCCTGCGCAAGGTCGGGCACCGTGTTGGCGTCGGTCACCGGCAGGGTCACGAGCTCGCTCGTGTCGCTTGTCGGCGCCTTGGAGCGCATCGTGAGGAAGGCGATCTCCGACGTGGCGCCGGCCGGTTCCGCCTCGGCAGCGCCGTAGCGCAGCGGATCGTTCAGCACCGCCGGGCTTCCCTTCGGCGTCACCTCGTAGATCGCCGTCACCCGGTGGCCGGAGCCGATGTCGCCGGCATCCACCTTGTCGTTGTTGAAGTCCTCGCGGGCGAGCGCGCGGGTCTCGTAGCCGATGAGGCGATATTCCGCGACGCGGGCCGGATTGAACTCGACCTGGAACTTGACGTCCTTGGCGATCGGAAAGAGTGCGGAACCCGCCTCCTCCACCAGCGTCTTCTGCGCTTCGGCGAGCGTATCGATATAGGCGGCGGTGCCGTTGCCGTTCTGGGCGAGCGCCTGCATCATGCCGTCATTGTAGTTGCCGCGCCCGAAGCCGAGCACCGAGAGAAAAATGCCCTTCCTGCGCTTCTCCTCGATCCGCGCCTTGAGATCGTCGTCGCTGGACGGCCCGACGTTGAAATCGCCGTCGGTCGCTAGCATGACGCGGTTGACGCCGTCCTTGACGAAGGCCTTTTCCGCCAGCGCATAGGCCGCGTCGATGCCCTCGGCGCCCGCCGTCGAGCCGCCCGGCTGCAACCCGTCGATCGCCGCGAGGATCTTGGCGCTGTCCTTCGCCGCCGTCGGCTCCAGCACCACGCCGGCATTGCCGGCATAGGTGACGATCGACACCGTATCGGTCGGCTTCAGCTTGCCGACGAGCAGGCGGAAGGCGCTTTTCAGAAGCGGCAGCTTGTCCGGCTCGTTCATCGAGCCGGAGACGTCTATCAGGAAGACAAGGTTTGCCGCCGGCTGCGTTTCGGCCACGGTTTCGAAACCCTTGATGCCGATATGCATGAGTTCGGTGCCGCTGTTCCACGGCGTCGGCGTGACCGTCACGGTCGCCTTGAAGGGGGTGTCCGCACTCTCCGGCCCGGCCCAGTCATAGGGGAAATAATTGATCATCTCCTCGACCCGCACCGCCTCGCGCTCCGGCAGGCTGCCCGAAAGCAGCGCACGGCGCACGAAGGAATAG
>CAMPIK010000311.1 GCA_946886325.1 uncultured Shinella sp. | reverse complement strand
TCTGGAAGCCGGCCTCGGTGTTGCCTATGATGGCGGCCGAAAGGCCGGCACGACCTGTTTGGTATCGTTGGAACACTGATCGTGCCTGTTTGCCAGGAAACCTGCACCGCAAAAAGAAATGCCCCGCAGGCGATGCGGGGCACGACGGAATGGACCGACTTTTCGCGACAGAGATCGTTAGCCGGCAGCCTTGTTCTGCCGGTTGGCGATCAGGTCGTCGACGACAGCAGGGTCGGCAAGCGTCGAGGTATCGCCGAGCGATCCGAAATCGTCCTCGGCGATCTTGCGCAGGATGCGGCGCATGATCTTGCCGGACCGCGTCTTGGGCAGACCCGGCGCGAACTGGATCTTGTCGGGCGAGGCGATCGGGCCGATTTCCTTGCGCACGTGCTTCACCAGATCCTGGCGCAGCGCATCGTTGCCTTCCTCGCCGGCCATCAGCGAAACATAGCAGTAGATGCCCTGTCCCTTGACACTGTGCGGGTAGCCGACGACGGCGGCCTCGGACACCAGATGATGCGAGACGAGCGCCGATTCGATTTCCGCCGTGCCGAGGCGGTGGCCGGAGATGTTGAGCACGTCATCGACGCGGCCGGTGATCCAGTAATAGCCGTCCTCGTCGCGCCGGCAGCCGTCGCCGGTGAAATACTTGCCCTTGTAGGTGGCGAAGTAGGTCTCGATGAAGCGCTTGTGATCGCCATAGACCGTGCGCATCTGCCCCGGCCAGCTGTCGATGATGCAGAGATTGCCGTCGGCGGCGCCTTCCAGCACATTGCCCTCGTTATCGACGAGCTGCGGCTTGATGCCGAAGAAGGGACGCGTCGCAGAGCCCGGCTTCAGGTCGGTTGCGCCCGGAAGCGGTGTGATGAGGATACCGCCGGTTTCCGTCTGCCACCAGGTGTCGACGATCGGCGAGCGGCCTTCGCCGACCGTGTGATAGTACCATTCCCAGGCTTCCGGATTGATCGGCTCGCCAACCGAACCGAGCAGCCGGAGCGACGAACGCGACGAACGCTTCACGAAAGCGTCGCCGGCGCCCATGAGGGCGCGGATTGCCGTGGGTGCTGTGTAGAAGGTGTTGACCTTGTGCTTGTCGATCACCTCCCAAAACCGGCCGGCGTCGGGGAAGTTCGGCACGCCCTCGAACATCAGCGTGGTCGCGCGGTTCGCGAGCGGCCCGTAGACGATGTAGGAATGGCCGGTGACCCAGCCGACATCGGCCGTGCACCAGTAGACGTCGCCGTCCTGGTAGTCGAAGACGTATTTGTGCGTCATCGAGGCATAGACGAGATAACCGCCCGTCGTGTGCAGCACGCCCTTCGGCTTGCCGGTGGAGCCCGACGTATAGAGGATAAAGAGCGGGTCCTCCGCCTTCATCTTCGCCGGCGGGCAATCGCGCGGCACGGAAAGCATTTCCTGGTGGTACCAGAGGTCGCGGCCCGGCGCCCAGCCGGTCTTGCCGCCGGTGCGGCGCACGACCAGGACCTTGTTGACGATCACATGCTGCTTGGCGGCAATGTCGATCGCGGTGTCCGTGTTTTCCTTGAGCGGGATCGGCTTGCCGCCGCGCACGCCCTCGTCGCAGGTGATGACGAAGGTCGATTCGCAGTCGACGATACGGCCGGCCAAGGCATCCGGGGAGAAGCCGCCGAAGACCACCGAATGGATCGCCCCGATGCGCGAACAGGCGAGCATCGCATAGGCCGCTTCCGGGATCATCGGCATGTAGATGGTGACGCGATCACCCTTCTTGACGCCATGCTTCTTCATCACGTTCGCCATGCGGCAGACATGCTCGTGAAGCTCGTTGTAGGTGATCTTCTTGTCGATATAGGGGTTGTCGCCTTCCCAGATGATGGCGACCTGGTCGCCATGGGTCTTCAGGTGGCGGTCGATGCAATTGTAGGAGACGTTGGTGATGCCGTCCTCGAACCACTTGATCGGGACCTTGCCGGTAAACGACGTGTTCTTGACCTTGGTATAAGGCTTGAACCAGTCGATCCGCATGCCGTGCTTGTCCCAGAAACGCTCCGGGTTTTCGACGCTTTCCTTGTACCATTTCTGGTAGGTGTCGTTGTCGATCAGGGCGCGGCTCTTGGCCGATTTGAGCACCGGATAGGTCTTCACGGACATCAATTCCTCCTCAGGCGTGCGGTCGGGATCATCCTCCCTCCCAATATGGCGGTCTTTCTTATCAGGTCAAAGCGTTCGGGCAATTAGACGAAGGTCAGCCGTTGCTTGAAGAATTGCATTTCTGCGACAGTGGCGTTATAGAGGGCGCCAATTCCCGGAACATAGTGGTTTTTACCCACGGCCCGCGACACCGGCGCGGACGGACAGAAGGACTATACCCATGGCTCAACAACTGCTTATGCCGAAGGCGACGGCCGTCTGGCTCGTCGACAACACCGCCCTCTCGTTCGAACAGATCGCCCAGTTCTGCAAGCTGCATCCGCTGGAAGTGAAGGCGATCGCCGACGGCGAATCGGCGCAGGGCATCAAGGGCCTCGACCCCATCTCGACCGGCCAGCTTTCCCGCGAGGAGATCGCGCGCGCCGAGCAGAACCCGAATCACAAGCTGAAGCTTTCGGAGCCGAAGGTTCGCGTGCCGGAATCGAAGCGCAAGGGTCCGCGCTACACGCCGGTCTCCAAGCGCCAGGACCGCCCGAACGCCATCCTCTGGCTCGTGCGCAATCATCCGGAACTGAAGGATGCCCAGATCTCGCGTCTCGTCGGCACCACCAAGTCGACGATCGAGCAGATCCGCGATCGCACCCACTGGAACTCGACCAACCTGACCCCGATGGATCCGGTGACGCTCGGCCTCTGCTCGCAGATCGACCTCGACCTCGAAGTCGAACGCGCCTCGAAGGGCCGTCCGCTTCCGACCGCCGCCGAGCTTGGCGCGACGCTCGAATCGGCGCAGGAAACAGAAAAGCTGCCCTTCGCGTCGAACGATCGCGAAGAGGAGAAGGAAATCGACGCCGACGCCGTCTTCGCCAAGCTGAAGTCGCTGAAGTCGTCCACGCCGGATGACGAAGACGAAGACGATCACCGCCGCTTCTGAGCGGTCCCGCCTTCTCCGATCCGCACCAAATCAAACCCGGCCGCGCCAGCAGCCGGGTTTTCTCATGCCCGCTTGCGTCACCGACCGATGCCGCGACCGCCGAGCGCTTCGGCAATCTCGTCCAGAACGGCCGGATCGTCGATTGTCGCCGGCATCTTCCATTCCTCCCGATCGGCGATCTTTTGCATCGTGCCGCGCAGGATCTTGCCGGACCGGGTCTTCGGCAGCCGCTTGACGCAGATCGCCGTCTTGAAGGCCGCGACCGGGCCGATCTTGTCGCGCACCAGTGCCACCACTTCGCGCTCGATCTCCGATGATTCACGTGAAACACCGTTGTTGAGCACGAGGAAACCGGCCGGTATCTGCCCCTTCAGCGCATCCGCAATGCCGATGACGGCGCATTCCGCCACATCCGGATGGGTGGCGCAGACCTCTTCCATGGCGCCGGTCGAAAGCCGGTGGCCCGCCACGTTGATGATGTCGTCGGTGCGCGACATGATGAAGACGTAACCGTCCTCATCGACGAAGCCCGCATCCGCCGTCTTGTAATAGCCGGGAAACTCCGCGAGGCAGGCGGCGCGAAAACGCTCGTCAGCCTTCCAGAAGCTTGGCAGGCAACCGGGGGGCAGGGGCAGTTTCACGGCGATGTTGCCGAGTGTGCCTGATGACACAGGATGACCCGCATCGTCGAGCACATGGATGTCGTAGCCCGGCATCGGCACGGTCGGCGAGCCGTGTTTCACGGGCAGCGCGCCCATCCCGACCGGGTTGCCGGCGATCGGCCAGCCGGTCTCCGTCTGCCACCAGTGATCGATGACGGGAATACCGAGTTTCGCCTCCGCCCATTGCAGCGTATCGGGATCGGCCCGCTCGCCGGCGAGAAAGAGCGTGCGCAGCGACGAGAGATCGTAGCGCCCGATCTCCAGCCCCTCCGGATCCTCCTTGCGGATCGCCCGAAAGGCGGTCGGCGCCGTGAAAAGCGCGACGGCGCCATAATCCGAAATGACCCGCCAGAAGGCGCCGGCATCCGGCGTGCCGACGGGCTTTCCTTCATAGAGAATGGTCGTGCTGCCATTCAGCAGCGGCCCGTAGACGATGTAGGAATGGCCGACCACCCAGCCGATATCGGAAGCCGTCCAGAACACCTCGCCGGGCGCGATGCCGTAATGATGTTTCATGCTCCAGGCGAGGGCGACCATGTAGCCGCCATTGTCGCGGATGACACCCTTCGGCTGGCCCGTCGTGCCAGACGTATAGAGAATATAGAGCGGATCGGTCGCC
>CAMPIK010000310.1 GCA_946886325.1 uncultured Shinella sp. | reverse complement strand
GTCCTCGTCATTGGCGCCGATATTGCCGATATGCGGGAAGGTGAAGGTGACGATCTGGCCGAGATAGGACGGGTCGGTCAGGATTTCCTGATAGCCCGTCAAGGCCGTGTTGAAGCAGACTTCCGCCTGCACCTTGCCGGTCGCGCCGATTCCCTTGCCCTCGATCACCGTGCCGTCGGCGAGTACGAGCAGGGCGGTGGGCTTGTCTTGTGTCCAGGCAGGCGTCTTGGTCATGGTCTTCCGTTTCTCGTCGTGTTCGAGCGTGGTCTGCGCCTGCGCGGGGACTTGAAAATCCGGGGCCGAGGCGCCATTTCTGTCGCAGGCAAGGGCGCGCGAAAAATCGCGTCGAATTCACCTCGTGCCGATGGTGTGCAGGTGCCGGAAAATAGACAAAGCAGGATGCCGGGTCAACCGGCGGCTTGTGGATTGCCTGAAATATGAACCCCGTGAAATCAAGGCGTTATGCAATCCATTTGATTGCGGGGTGCTTGCTGGTCTATGAGGATGCCAAGAAACAAGATGTCGAGCCCTTTCGCCTCTCCGGCGGCGGCGGGCTCGCTGCGGAGAAAAATCATGCGCGAGCAACTCGCAAACTGCCTCAAGGACGCCCTGAAGGCGAAGGATCAGCGCCGTATCTCGACGGTGCGGCTGATCCAGGCCGCCATCAAGGACCGCGACATCGCCAACCGCGGGATCGGCAAGGACCCGGTCGGCGACGAGGATATCATGCTGATCCTGGCAAAGATGATCAAGCAGCGCGAGGAATCCGCGCGCATCTATGCCGACAACGGACGCCCGGAACTGGCCGAGCAGGAGCGCGAGGAAATCGTCGTGATCAACCAGTTCCTGCCCGAGCAGATCGGCGAGGAAAAGGTCAAGGAACTCTGTGCGTCCGTGATCCGGGAAACCGGCTCGCAGGGGCTGCGCGACATGGGCAAATGCATGAACGCGCTCAAGGAGCGTTATCCCGGCCAGATGGATTTCGCCAAGGCCTCGGGCATGGTGAAAGACCTGCTCAAGTAACGCCTTTCGTCATCGAGTGCCTGACGGGCGGCTTCGGCCGCCCGTTTGCGTTTTCGGCTTCCTGCCGAGAGCGGCATGAGACATGAAAGACAGGCCATAAAGGCAGTAGTCCATGTCGAATGTCTCTGCGAAGGGCGTCTTGATCGTCTTCAGCAGGAATTCGGCCGCGACAATGCCGAGCCGTGCCGTCACGGTGACGCGCAGCCATTTGTCGTAGGCGCGTCCGGCCAGCGCGACCTTTGCGCCGTCGGGCAGCAGGCCCGAAAAGCGGGGCAGGGTGGCAAACTGGTCCAGCGACCTTTCGTCGAAACGAAGCTCGGCGGAGCCGCAGACGGCAATGGGGCCTTTGGGTGGCAGGCCATTGCAATCGGTTCCGGAAACGGCCTGCTCGACGGCTTCCGTCAACCGGTCTCCCGCCCTGAACCCGTAGTTGATCCCGGCAAGCCGGCCCTCTGGGTCGAACTGGAAATAGGTGTCGCCCGTCTCTGCGGCCGAACGGCCGTCGAGCGCGCGTGCCGACAGGGTCCAGACCTTTTTCGGCAGGCCGAGCTGCTTGCGCAGGGTCTCGGCGTCCGTCCGCCCGAGACCGATCGGCGCGGTGCCGTCGTCCGTGGTGGTCGCCAGTCTCCAAGGATCGAGCGTGATCATCGCATTCCCTTCTTCAACCCTCGCTTGACGTTCCGCAGCACCTTTCCATTCTGCGGCTGTGAATTGCTGTGGGTGGCGGACAAGTGCTGGCGGCATTGCCCGCGCATGGTTATATGAACCCCGACCCGAGGTACCCATGCGCTTTTCCACGTCCTTTCTCGACGACATCCGTGACCGCGTCCCGATTTCGGGCGTGATCGGCCGTCGCGTGACGTGGGACCGGAAGAAGACGAATGTCTCGCGCGGCGACTACTGGGCCTGCTGCCCGTTCCATGGCGAAAAATCGCCGAGCTTTCACTGCGAGGACCGCAAGGGCCGATATCACTGCTTCGGCTGCGGCGTTTCGGGCGATCACTTCCGGTTCCTGACGGAACTGGAAGGGCTGAGCTTTCCCGAAGCCGTCCAGCAGATCGCCGACATGGCCGGCGTGCCGATGCCGGCGCCGGATGTCCAGGCCGAGCGGCGCGAGCAGGAGCGCATGGGCCTGATCGAGGTCATGGAGATGGCGGCCGCCTATTTCGAGCAGCAGCTCCAGTCGCCGGCCGGCGCCAAGGCGCGCGCCTATCTGCGCGACAGGGGGCTGACCGGCCGGACGATCGATACGTTCCGGCTCGGCTATGCCACCGAGAGCCGAAACGCGCTGAAGGAGCATCTGGCCGGCAAGGGCGTGCCGAAGGAGGCGATCGAGGCCTGCGGGCTCGTCGTGCACGGGCCGGAGATCCCGGTGTCCTATGACCGGTTCCGCGACCGCATCATGTTTCCGATCCTCTCGTCCCGCGAAAAGGTCATCGCCTTCGGCGGGCGTGCCATGTCGCCGGACGCGCCTGCCAAATACCTGAACTCCAACGAGACGGAACTCTTCCACAAGGGCAACGTGCTCTACAATTTCACCCGCGCGCGCCGGGCCGCACAAACAGGTCCGCGCGAGACGTCGGGCGAGGGGGCGGCGGGCACGATCATCGCGGTCGAAGGCTATATGGACGTGATCGCGCTTCATCAGGCCGGCATCGAGAATGCCGTCGCGCCGCTCGGCACCGCGCTGACGGAAAGCCAGCTTGACCTCTTGTGGAAGATGACGCCGCAGCCGATCCTCTGCTTCGATGGCGATGGCGCCGGCATCCGCGCGGCCAATCGCGCCGCCGATCTCGCGCTGCCGCATATAAGGCCGGGCCGCACCGTGCGCTTCGCCGTTCTGCCTGACGGCAAGGACCCTGACGATCTCGTGCGCAACGACGGCCGCGCGCCTTTCGATCAGGTGCTCGCCAATGCCCGGCCGCTCGCCGAGATGATCTGGCAGCGCGAGGCCGGCGGCGGCACGTTCGAAACGCCGGAAAGCCGCGCCGAACTTGAGGCGCGGCTGCGCCAGATCGTTTCCGTCATTGCCGACGAGGACGTGCGCCGGCACTACCAGCAGGACATGCGCGAGCGGCTCAACACCTTCTTCCGGCCGCAGCAGCGCGCCTTCGGCGATCGCGGCGCCTTTCAGGGCCGCCGCTCCCGCCAGGAGCCCGGCCGCCCCGGACCCGGCCCGCGCGGGTCGGCACCAACAGGCATTTCTGATCGGCTCTCCCGCTCGGCGCTGGTGCGCGGCACGCAGGACCTGCCGGCCTTGCGCGAAAGCGTTCTCGTGCTCACCATCGTCAGCCATCCCGGACTGCTCTTCGAGGAATATGACGAGATCGCCGCGATCGAATTCGAGAACCGCGACCTGCAACGCTTCTGGTCGGCGGTGCTCGGCATTGCCGGCGCGGTCGGCCATCGGCTCGACCGGGCGCGGCTTGTCGAGGATCTGGAGGCGGCCGGTTTCGAACCCATGCTGAAGGCGCTGGAGAAGCAGATCCGCAATGCGCGGCTGTGGACCGCGACGGCGGAGGCCGCACCGGAAGACGCGCGCGAAGGCTATCTCCAGGCGATGGCGCTGCACAAGCGCACGCGCGCGCTGCTCTGGCAGCGCCGCGAACTGGAGCGCGAGCTTGCCACCGCGACCGAAGAGGGCGACGGCGAGCGCGTGCCGCAGATCCTGCGCGCGCTGAACGAGGTGCAACTGGAAACGGTGCGGCTCGAAAACCAGGAAGCGATCATCGAGGGCTTCGGCGTGCTGTCCGGCCGCGTCAAGGGGCCGGCAAAGGGCTGACCGCCGTTGTCGGATTCTTGGCGCGATCCGGGGTTGCCCTTGCTTTCTCCGCTTGCGTAAGGTCCGCCGCGAAGGGAATCGATCCATATGTCTTCATCCAGCCCGCTTGCCGCCCTCTTCGACGGCGCTCCGCCGCAACCGCTCGACGTGCTGAAGCGCGTCTACGGTCATGGCGCCTTCCGCGGCAAGCAGCAGGCCGTGGTCGAGCATGTGGTGGCCGGCGGCGACGCGGTCGTGCTCTTTCCGACAGGCGCCGGAAAATCGGTCTGCTTCCAGATCCCGGCGCTCTGCAGGGACGGCGTCGGCATCGTGATCTCGCCGCTGATCGCGCTGATGCGCGACCAGGTGGAGGCGCTGAAGCAGGTTGGCGTGCGGGCAGCCGCCCTCAACTCCTCGCTCAGCCGGGACGAAGCCTTCGCGGTGCGCGATGCGATGCGCCAGGGTGCGCTCGACCTCGTCTATGTCACGCCGGAGCGCATCGTCACCGAGGGCTTCGCCGAACTGCGCGGTAGTGCCCGCATCGCGCTTTTTGCCATCGACGAGGCCCATTGCGT
>CAMPIK010000309.1 GCA_946886325.1 uncultured Shinella sp. | reverse complement strand
CGATCATGCGCTTGTGCATGCTGGTGGCGCCGCGGATCGGCGGATGGTGGATCATCACGACGCGAAAGAGGCCTGCCTCGCCGGCGGCCCGCAGCATATTGACGGTCTCGCGCGCCTGCCGATGGCCGAAATAGCCGCTCGCTGCAAAGGGCGGCGTCGCAACGGCCGTCGAGCAGCCGATCATGGCCACCTTGCCGCGCACCCGCAGATAGGGGAAGACATGGTCGTCCTCGTCCCATTCGTCCGGCCCCTGGTCGCCGCGCATATAGGGATACCAGGCCTTCGTCGCCTTGTCGTAGGCGCCGCGCACATAGGCGTCGTGGTTTCCCGGAACGATGGAGATGTTCTCCGGCTTGCCCGCATCCTCGAGCCATTTGGCGATCGTGCCGATTTCGAGCGACGAGGCGAGATTGACGAGGTCGCCGGTGATCGCAAGGTGATCCGGATCGCGCCGCTCGATGTCCTCCATCAGGATTTCGAGCGTATTGGCAAACAGGTGCCGCCGGCGGTTGCGATGCCAGTTGACGAAGCCGGTGATGCGTTTCGAGGCGAGTTCGAGAAGGGTAAGGGCGGGAAGCGGGCCGAGATGGATGTCGGAAATATGGGCAAGTCGGAACATAATGTTTCTTAGACCATGTCGGCAGGCAAGGGAAACGCGGGAGCTGCTATTTTGTGCCGGGCGTCCGCGCTGTATCAGTCGTGGATAATATGGCCGGTCTCGCCGCCCGGCTTGATTCCGCCGGAAACTTGCTGCGAAGTCCCGCACCATGGGAGAGACGAGGAACGACCCGGCGATTCGCCCGCCAGAGATGCGCACCATCTGGATGCGCATCTTTACGCGTGTGCTGCATGGCTATTTTGCGATCGCGCGGGGGATGACGCTCGGCGTGCGGGCTGCCTGTTTCGACGCCGAGGGCCGGATCTTCCTGGTCCGCCACAGCTACGTCGCGGGATGGCACATGCCGGGCGGCGGCATCGAGCGGTCCGAAACGGCCGACGAGGCGCTCGCCAAGGAACTGCGCGAAGAGGGCAATCTGGAAGCCGTCGATCCGCCGCGCCTCCTGCATGTCTATTTCAACAGCCGCACGAGCGGGCGGGACCACGTGCTCTTCTACCGCTGCGACAATGTGCGGCAGACCGCGCCGAAGATCGCAGACCGCGAGATCGTCGAGGCGCGGTTCTTCGCCCTCGACGCCCTACCCGACGGCGTCACCTCGGCGACGCAGCGCCGGCTCGACGAGATCGCCGGACGCACGCCCTTCGCCGCTCTGGTAGATCGCATCGCTTCCGGTCCGATCCTCCCGAACTCCGATCGGTCAGCCTCGGCCGCGATAGGGCGGAACGCCCTGGTCGGGCAGCCAGACGCTCGCCGGTGCTGCACCCGTCTGCCAGAAGACATCGATCGGGATGCCGCCGCGCGGATACCAGTAGGCGCCGATCCTCAGCCATTTCGGCGACAGCAGGTCGACGAGCCGCTTGGCGATATCAAGCGTGCAATCCTCGTGGAAGGCACCGTGATTGCGGAAGGAATGCAGGAAGAGTTTCAGCGACTTCGATTCCACCAGCCAGCCATCAGGGATGTAGTCGATCACGATATGGGCGAAATCCGGCTGGCCGGTCATCGGGCAGAGCGAAGTGAATTCCGGCGCGGTGAAGCGCACCACGAAATCCGTGCCCTGGTGATTGCTCGGCACGCGCTCCAGCACCGCCGCGTCGGGCTCCGCCGGCAACTCGACCTTCTGACCCAGTTGCGACAGGCCCGATACATCCGTCTTCGTCATTTGCTCGTCTCCTCGACTGTCACGCGCACGCCGTGCGCCCTTTCCGTTTCCGGTTCCACATGGATCGCGACGCGTGCACCGGGCAAGGCCGTCTCGATCGCCTCCTCGATGCGGTCGCAGATGTCATGCGCCTCGCGCACCCGCATGGAGGCCGGCACGACCATGTGGAAATCGACGAAAGTCGCGCTGCCGGCCTTGCGGGTCTTCAGATCGTGGATGCCGAGCGAGCCCTGTGCATGGGTCGCGATCGCCGCCTTGATGGACACCACCTCTTCGGCATCGACCGCATGGTCCATCAGCCCGTCGAAAGAATGCGAGATCACCTTCCAGCCCTGGAAGAGAATATTGATCGCAACGAGGATCGCCATCACCGGGTCAAGGATCGCATAGCCGGTGGCAAGCGCCAGCAGCAGGCCGAAGAGCACGCCGACCGACGTCACGACATCCGAGAAGATATGCTGGCCATCGGCCGACAGCGCCGGCGACCGGTAGCGGCGGCCGGCCCGCACAAGGATCGTCGCCCAGACCGCATTGACGATGGCGGCAACGAAGTTGATCGCCAGGCCAAGCACGGGCGCCGTCGGCAAGGCCGGTGCCGACAGCTGGTCGACCGCCTCGCGCACGATCAGCAGCGCCGCCAGCACGATCAGCACGCCCTCGACGACCGCCGAGACATATTCGGCCTTGTGATGGCCGAAGGGATGACTCTCGTCGGCCGGCCGCGCCGCATAGCCGATGGCAAGCCAGGCAATGATCGCCGCCACGACGTTGACGGTCGATTCCAGTGCGTCTGAAAGCAGCGCCACCGAGCCCGTCACCCACCAGGCGAGGAGCTTCAGGCCCATGACGAAGAAGGCGAGCGGGATGCCCCAGAAGGCGAGGCGCTTCACGTAGGAATGGGAATCGGATGCCATCGTGGCGAATCCTTGTCGCTCGAGAACAGGGCGATGGCGGGCGTGCGCCATCCGCGACTAGCCGGCCGGACGGTTGCGACCGCATAGCCAACCGCCCGGCCGATTGCAACGGCGCGGCGGCAGCGAATTGACTTGTCTGCGGAACGGCCCGGCTGCATGCTGCGGCCAGTCGTCGGGAGAGACATATGAACATCCATCGCCTTGCAGCAGTCGCGGTCGCCGTTTCGGGAGCCTTCGCGACAACGTCGGGCTTCGCCCAGGAGGCGGCAGCCCCTCTATCGGAGACCGGCAATTTCTCCCTCGGCGGCAAGGTGCGCGCAGGTCCGGGAATGGACCATGGCCAGGTTGGGTCGCTGCAATATGGCGATGCCGTCGTGCTCTTGGAGCGAACGGGCGTCCTCATGGGCGACTACGAGTGGTTCCGTATCGCGTTTGGCGACGGGAAACGCGGCTACCACTGGGGTGGCATCATGTGTACGCTCACCCCGGGCATATCAGGCACGTTTCCGTGCCCCGACGACCTCAAAGCCGAGGTGACCGGCCCGGACATTTCACCGGAGACCGTGACCGGGGATGCGGACCCCGGCAACGCGCCGGCGCTCGACCAACCCGTCAAGCGGCCTTGATCTTCGCCTTCTTCGCCAGGTGCGCCACGACATTCTCGATCATGCGCATGCCGGCATCGTGGCCGAGCGTCATGATCGATTCCGGGTGGAACTGCACGGCGGCCACCGGTTCCTTGGCATGCTCGATGCCCATGATCGTGCCGTCCTCGCTTTCCGCCGTAATGATGAAGTCGCGCGGCAGCGTCGAGGGGTCGGCGAAGATCGAGTGGTACCGGCCGACCGTGACTTCCTTGCCGAGGCCGGAGAAGACGATGCCGGGCTCTAGCACGCGGATGCGCGACGGCTTGCCGTGCATCGGGATCGCAAGCTGGCGGAGATCCCCGCCATAGGCCTCGGCCAGCGCCTGCAGGCCGAGGCAGACGCCGAAGATCGGCAGTTCGCGCGCCCGCGCCTTCTTGATCGTCGCCTTGCAGTCGAAATCCTTCGGCGTGCCGGGACCGGGCGAGAGCACGACGAGGTCGGGCTTGATCCGGTCGAAGACCTCGTCCGGCACGGGGCTTCTGACCGTGGTCACGGTTGCGCCCGTCTGGCGGAAATAGTTCGCCAGCGTGTGCACGAAGCTGTCCTCGTGGTCGACGAGAAGGATGTTGACGCCGGCACCCACGGCGGCGACGTCGCGGCTCGATTTGGCCGCATTCCCGGCCTTGGCATCACGGATGGCGGCGATCATGGCGGAGGCCTTCAGTTCGGTTTCGGCTTCTTCCTCTTCGGGACTGGAATCGTAGAGCAGGGTCGCGCCCGCCCTCACCTCGGCAATCCCGTCCTTGATGCGGATGGTCCGGAGCGTCAGGCCGGTGTTCATGTCGCCGTTGAAGCTCACCATGCCGATCGCCCCGCCATACCAGGCGCGCGGGCTCTTCTCGTGCGCCTCGATGAAGCGCATCGCCCAGAGTTTCGGCGCACCGGTGACGGTGACGGCCCAGGCGTGGCTGAGGAACCCGTCGAAGGCATCCATGTCGTCGCGAAGCCGGCCCTCGATATGGTCGACCGTGTGGATCAGCCGCGAATACATCTCGATCTGCCGGCGGCCGATGACCTTGACGGA
>CAMPIK010000308.1 GCA_946886325.1 uncultured Shinella sp. | reverse complement strand
ACCGTGATGCAGTCAACGCGTGGTTCGCCGAACTGACGAGCGGCGCGACAACGCCGGCGCCTGCCGGCGAAGGTACGGAGACGGCGGCGGAAACGACCGAGGAATCGACCGCCGAGCAGCCGGCTCTTCCGTCGGGCGCCTCAGAGAGCGGCGCCGAGACGGAGGTGGCGCTTGCCGAACCCGCAAACGGCAAATTCACCCAGCGTCTGACGCCCGATGGCAGCGAGGTTGACGAAGGCCCGGCGCCTGCGCCGGAAGGTGTCGCGACCGAAGAGGGCAAGTCCGTTGCTGAGCAGACGCCCGAGGTCGCCGACCTCGGCGCCGATGGTGCCGGCACCACTGCCGAGACGACAACGGAAACGACGGGTGAGGCGCCCGCGACGACCACTGGAGATGCCGCCGCGACAACGACAGGCGCCGAGACGCTGGCGGCAGCCGCCTCGACAGATGCGGCCGCCGTCGGGGTTGCGCAGAAGATGTTTCTCTATGAGGAGCGGCTGGGCCAGACGGCGCCGACCGCGATCGAGGGTAGCATTGCCTGGTCGACGGCTGAGGAATCGCAGGGCGGCGACGCCAAGCCGGAACCGGTGATTCGCGGCCAGATCAATGTGCCGTCGCGAGACCTGACGGCGCTGCTGACGATCCGTCGCAACACGGACGCCTCGCTGCCCGCAAGCCATATCGTCGAGGTCGTCTTCTCGCTGCCCGACAGTTTCGAAGGCGGCAGCATCGAGAGCGTGCAGCGCGTGGCGATGAAGCGGACCGAGCAGGACCGCGGCGATCCGCTGATCGCCGTTCCCGCGAAGATCACGGAAGATTTCCACATGATCGCGCTCAACGATTTTGCCGAGGCGATCGCCAGGAACACCGAACTGCTCCGGGACCGCAACTGGATCGACATTCCGATCACCTATCGCAACGGTCGCCGGGCGCTCATCACGCTCGACAAGGGGGCAAGCGGTGTCGAGGCTTTCGATACGGCGATGAAGGCCTGGGCGGCGCTGGGAACGACGAGCGCCAACAGCCAATAGAGAGAGGGCTCGGCGGGCCATCGCCGGGCGACATCTGAACGAAAAGAGGCCCGGCTGATCGGTTCAGCCGGGCCTTTGTCTGTCAGCTCTTCTCGACGGGCAGGCGAGGATCAGGCGTCCTCGATCACACGCACGGCATTCGCCTGTTCGAGGGCGAGCTTCTGTACCGATTCCTGCACCTTCTCGAAAGCGCGGACCTCGATCTGGCGGACGCGCTCGCGGCTGATGTCGAACTCGGTCGAGAGATCCTCGAGCGTCACCGGGTCTTCTGACAGGCGGCGGGCCTCGAAGATGCGGCGTTCGCGGTCGTTCAGCACGCCCATCGCCCGCTTCAGCATCGCCCGGCGGGTGTCGAGTTCGTCCTGCTCGATCAGCACGTCTTCCTGGCTGTCGTGGTCATCGACGAGCCAATCCTGCCACTGGCCGGAATCGCCTTCGCTCGCCTTGATCGGGGCGTTCAGCGAGGCGTCGCCGGAGAGGCGGCGGTTCATCGAGACGACTTCTTCCTCGGAGACCTTGAGCTTGGTCGCGATCTCGCTCACCTGGTCGGGGCGCAGATCGCCATCGTCGATCGCCTGGATCTTGCCCTTCATGCGGCGCAGGTTGAAGAACAGCCGCTTCTGGTTGGCGGTCGTGCCCATCTTCACCAGCGACCAGGACCGCAGGATATATTCCTGGATCGAGGCCTTGATCCACCACATGGCATAGGTCGCCAGCCGGAAGCCGCGCTCCGGATCGAACTTCTTGACGGCCTGCATCAGGCCGACATTGCCTTCGGAGATGACCTCGCCGATCGGCAGGCCGTAGCCGCGATAGCCCATGGCGATCTTCGCCACGAGACGCAGATGGCTGGTCACGAGCTGATGCGCCGCGCCGCGGTCATCATGCTCCTGGTAACGCTTGGCGAGCATATATTCCTGCTGCGGCTCAAGCATCGGAAACTTGCGAATTTCGTCTAGATAGCGGTTGAGACCGCCTTCGCCGGCGGTGATCGACGGCAATGTACTGCGGGCCATTCAGCACCCCTTTCCTGAAACGGCTTCCATTTCGGCAAGCCATGAAGCGGAGCCTGATCCGTCAGCGGATCCCCGTTCGCGATCATGCTCCCCGTGGGTCGTTCAGACCCCACGATGGTAAAGATAGGTGTGGCGAAACAATGGTTCAAGGCGCGGTATTTTCACGTGCGCGTGAAAACCGGTCAAAAGATGCAGAGATGAAAGCACTTGCACTAATTTGTGCCAGAGAGCCGGAATTTCAAGAGGGTATGTCGCGCAGCGCGTCCAGAAGAGCGGCCATGTCGGCGGGAAGCGGCGCCTCGAAATGCATGACCTCGCCCGACGTGGGGTGCTCGAACTGAAGCAGATAGGCATGCAGCGCCTGGCGGCGAAAATCGTTGACGATGCGCCTTGCCTCGTCCGGCAGCCGGTTCGCCTTGGTCTTGAAGGCCGCGCCATATTCCGGGTCGCCGATGAGCGGGTGGCCGATATGGGCCATGTGCACGCGGATCTGGTGGGTGCGGCCGGTCTCCAGGCGGCATTCGACGAGCGAGGCGAGGCTCGTCGCATCCGGCTTCTCGCCATAGCGCTCGATCACCTCGTAATGCGTGATCGCCTCGCGGGCGTCGTCGCTGTCCTCGCGCTTGACGGCCCGCTTGGTCCGGTCGCCGGCGCGGCCGAGCGGCGCGTCGATCACGCCGCGAAGCTGGCGCGGCCGGCCCCAGACGGCAGCGCGATAGGCGCGCTCCAGCGGTCCGGTACGGCCATGATCGGCGAACTGGTCTGAGAGGTGCCGGTGGGCGATGTCGTTCTTGGCGACCACCATGACGCCGCTCGTCTCCTTGTCGAGGCGGTGCACGATGCCCGGCCGCCTGACCCCGCCGATGCCCGAAAGGCTGTCGCCGCAATGGTGGATCAGCGCGTTGACGAGCGTGCCGGTCCAGTTGCCGGCGCCGGGATGCACGACGAGGCCGGCAGGTTTTGCCAGCACGATCAGGTCGGCGTCCTCGTAGAGCACGTCGAGCGGAATGTCCTCGCCCTTCGGTTCCGGGTCTTCCGGCTCCGGCAGCACGATGTCGATCCGGTCGCCCGGCAGGATCTTGCGCTTCGGTTCGTCCGTTGCAACACCGTTGACCGCGACCGCGCCCTGTTCGATCAGCGCCTTGATGCGGCTGCGCGAAAAATCGCCGGCAAGCTCGGCGGCAAGCCAGGCATCCAGCCGTCCGGCCGCATCCTCGCCGGCCGTCAGGGCTTTCCTTGTGCCGTCGGCTTGTCTAAAGGGTTCAGTCATTCATAATGATCCTGTTTGCCGGAGGCACATCCATGTCCGATATCGTTATAGACGAACAGGAAGAAAAGCCGCTCGACCCCGTCATGGAGAATGTGCGCCGCAAGATGGTGCGCCTTCAGCTCATCTCGGGCGGCATTATGCTCGTGATGTTCATGGCGGTGCTCGCCGCCATTGTCTACAAGCTGACGGCCGATGAAGGCAATACGCAAACGGCCGTGTCGGCGCCGCTCGCCGTTCCGTCCGACGGGCCGCTGACGGGCTCGGTGGCGCTGCCGGATGGTTTCGTCGTTTCCGCCGTTTCCTATTCGGACGGGCAGGTGCTGTTCTACGGCATCTTCTCCGATGGCCGGCGCAAGGCGATCGCCTATGACATCGCCTCCGGCCGGATCGCTGCGGATATCGACATCACCGGCAATTGAGGCCGTCTCCTTGGCCCGCCAGCCTGTTCGCGTCACCGATTGCGACGACCCGCGCATCGCGCCCTTCCGTGCCGTCCGCGAGCGCGACATCGTCGGGCGCGAGGGCCGGTTCATCGCCGAGGGTACGGTCGTGCTGCGCATGCTCGCAGCCGCGCACCACGCCTCCCGCGACTTCACGGCGGAGGCGATCCTGCTGCTTGAAAACCGCGTCGCTGGAGTAGCGGACGTGCTGGCGCAGTTCGGCGACGACGTTCCGGTCTATGTGGCCGATGCCACCGTCTTCGACGCGATCGCCGGCTTCAACATGCATCGCGGGGTACTGGCGATCGGCAGGCGCGGCGCGATGCCGACATTGGCCGAGCGGGTTGCCGGCCTGCCGGAGAAAAGCCTCGTGCTGGCGGCGTGCGGCATTTCCAACCACGACAATGTCGGCTCGATGTTTCGCAATGCCGCGGCCTTTTCGGCCGATGCGGTCCTGCTCGACCGCACGAGTTGCGACCCGCTTTATCGCAAGGCGATCCGGGTCTCGGTCGGCTCGGTGCTGAGCGTGCCCTTCAGCCGGGAGGGGAGCGTCGAGGCGATGCTCGATGCGCTTGCGGGGGCCGGCTTCGATATCTGGGCGCTCTCGCCCGGCGGG
>CAMPIK010000307.1 GCA_946886325.1 uncultured Shinella sp. | reverse complement strand
GCGCATGGGTGGCGGCCACCTGGATCGGCGTGAAGGCGCCGTAGTCGAGATAGGACTTCACCCGCGTCAGCGCCGAGATCAGCCGTTCGTTGCCGACGGCAAAGCCCATGCGCCAGCCGGGCATCGAGAAGGTCTTCGACATCGAGGTGAATTCGACCGCGATATCGACGGCTCCCGGCACTTCGAGAACCGACGGCGGCGGCGCGCCGTCGAAATAGATTTCCGAATAGGCAAGGTCCGACAGCACGATGATGTCGTGCTTCTTCGCGAAGGCGATGACGTCCTTGTAGAAGTCGAGGGTCGCCACATGGGCCGTCGGATTGGACGGGTAGTTCAGGATCAGCGCCAGCGGCTTCGGGATCGAATGCTTGACGGCCCGTTCGAGCGGCGGGAAGAAACTTTCGTCCGGCTCGACCGACATCGAGCGGATGACACCGCCCGCCATCAGGAAGCCGAAGGCGTGGATCGGATAGGTCGGGTTCGGGCAAAGCACCACGTCGCCGGGCGCCGTGATCGCCTGCGCCATGTTGGCGAAGCCTTCCTTGGAGCCGAGCGTCGCGACGATCTGCGTTTCCGGATTGAGCTTCACGCCGAAGCGGCGGGCGTAATAGGCGGCCTGCGCGCGGCGCAGACCCGGAATGCCCTTCGAGGACGAATAGCGGTGGGTGCGCGGGTCCTGCACGACCTCGCAAAGCTTGTCGACGATGGCCTTGGGGGTCGGCAGGTCGGGGTTGCCCATGCCGAGGTCGATGATGTCGGCCCCGCCCGCTCGCGCGCTTGCCTTCAAACGGTTGACCTGTTCGAAGACATATGGCGGCAGACGCCGGACCTTGTGAAATTCTTCCATCTTCAACCCCGTTTGACGCGAACCTGCCGGGCGCCCTCGCCCGGCTCCTCAGATCGTGCCGTGATCACCTGCTTCGGGTAGCGGCGAATGCGTTCGTTTTGAAGGCATCCGCGGCCCGCAGACGGCCAAATCGACCGTTCCCCGCTTTGCTGCCAAACCTTGAGAAACGCAAGTGCTATTTCTCGATCTCCGACAGCGCCTGCGCCCCGTGGCCGCCGGCAAGCGCCTGCATTTCGGCCACCCGCCGCCGGTATTCGCCTTCCGATATGGCACCGGACGCCCGACGCGCCGCGAGCTGATCCAGATTGGCGCTCATGGCGGCGGCTTCCTCGTCGCTCATCTGCGTCGTCGCGGAACCGACAAGCGCGGTGATATCCGGATAATCCGTTGCCGTTTCGCCTGATGTCGCCGTGCAACCGGCGAGCACCGGAAGAGCCAAGCCCGCGACCACAACCAGGACCCGCCTCAAATCAACCGCCATCACGCCCTACGCTCCCCAAATCACCCCGCCGGACCATGCGAAAGAATGATCGATTCCGTCTGCCGCGGGCTTGTCTGGCCCTTGTAATCTTTTTCGGGCACAATGTAAAAATGCAAAACTAACAATAAAATCCGGAGGAAGCCGTGACGGGAGACACCACAGTCGGGGAGCGTGGCGCAGGCGGCGAAGGCACTGGATTTCCGGGTTTCGACCCGAAGACGATCGAACCCTATGTCGTGAAGGATCCCGAGGCGCTGACCGTCAATCTGGCGCGCACGGTCGAACAGCTCGGCAAGGCCGCCTCCGCCTGGCTTGCCCCGCGCGAGCGCGGCGAAAAGGTCGATACCGTGTCGGAGCCGATGGTCGACATGGTGAAGACCCTGTCGAAAGTCTCCGAATACTGGCTGTCGGACCCGAAACGCACGCTGGAAGCGCAGACCCATCTGCTCGGCAGCTATTTCGCCCTCTGGTCGCGGAGCATGCAGCGCATGGCCGGCGAGGCGGTGGAAAACGGCGAGGACCGTCACGCCAAGGACAAGCGCTTCACCGACGAGGACTGGGTGAAGAACCCGTTCTTCGATTTCCTGCGCCAGGCCTATTTCGTCACGTCCGACTGGGCCGAGAAGCTGGTCGAGGATTCCGAGGGGCTCGACGAGCACACCAAACACAAGGCGATCTTCTATGTGAAGCAGATCGCGAGCGCGATTTCGCCCAGCAACTTCGTCACGACCAATCCGCAGCTCTATCGCGAGACGGTCGCCTCCAGCGGTGCGAACCTCGTGCGCGGCATGAAGATGCTCGCCGAGGACATCGCCGCCGGCAAGGGCGACCTGAAGATGCGCCAGACGGACACGAGCAAGTTCGCCGTCGGGGAAAATCTGGCGATCACGCCGGGCAAGGTCATCGCGCAGAGCGACGTCTGCCAGATCCTGCAATATGACGCGACCACCGAGGAGGTGCTGAAGCGCCCTCTCCTGATTTGCCCGCCCTGGATCAACAAATATTACGTTCTCGACCTCAACCCGCAGAAATCCTTCATCAAATGGGCGGTCGACCAGGGCCATACGGTCTTCGTCATCTCCTGGGTGAACCCGGACGAGCGCCATGCCGATAAAGACTGGGAAGCCTATGCGCGCGAGGGAATCGGCTTCGCGCTCGACACGATCCGCCAGGCCTGCGGCGAGGAAGAGGTCAATGCCATCGGCTATTGCGTCGGCGGCACGCTTCTGGCCGCGACGCTGGCGCTGCATGCGCAGGAGGGCGACAAGCGCATCCGCTCAGCCACGCTCTTCACCACGCAGGTCGATTTCACCCATGCGGGAGACCTCAAGGTCTTTGCCGACGAGGACCAGATCGATCTCATCGAACGCGGCATGAAGGCGACCGGCTATCTGGACGGCTCGAAGATGGCGACGGCGTTCAACATGCTGCGGGCGTCCGAACTCATCTGGCCCTATTTCGTCAACAACTACCTGAAGGGCCAGGATCCGATGCCCTTCGACCTCCTCTACTGGAATTCCGATTCGACGCGCATGCCGGCCGCCAACCACTCCTTCTACCTGCGCAACTGCTATCTGAAGAACACGCTCACAAAGGGCGAGATGGAACTGGCCGGCAAGAAACTGTCGCTGAAGGACGTGAAAATCCCGATCTACAATCTCGCGACGAAGGAGGATCACATCGCGCCGGCGAAATCGGTCTTCGTCGGCAGCCAGTTCTTCGGCGGCAAGGTCACCTATGTCATGGCGGGCTCCGGCCATATTGCCGGCGTCGTCAATCCGCCGGAGAAGAAGAAGTACCAGTTCTGGACCGGCGGGCCGGTCGAGGGCGCCTTCGAGGACTGGGTCCAGACGGCGAAGGAGACGCCGGGCTCCTGGTGGCCGCACTGGCATGACTGGATCGTCGCCGAGGACGGGCGCAAGGTGCCGGCGCGCAAGACCGGCGGACCGCTGAATTCGATCGAGGAAGCGCCGGGCTCCTATGTCCGCATGCGGGCCTGACAATCGCGCATGAATTTCGATCCGCCTCTCGTGCCGGCAACGCTGGTTCAGCGCTACAAGCGCTTCCTGTTCGACGCTGTGCTCGACGACGGCACGCCGATCACCGGCTCGTGCCCCAATACCGGCTCCATGCGCGGCCTGACGACGCCCGGCTCCCGCATCTGGATCTCGGAACATGACGGGCCGCTCCGCAAGCATCGGCACCGGCTGGAACTGGTCGAGGCGGACGACACGGTGGTCGGCATCAACACGGGCCTGCCGAACCGCCTTGCCGAGGAGGCGATCCGCGCCGGGCTGGTCGCCGATCTCGCGACCTATCCCGTGGTCGAGCGCGAGCGGAAATATGGCCGCAACTCGCGCATCGACCTGCTGCTATCTGGCCCGGAGCGCCCGCGCGCCTATGTCGAGGTCAAGAACGTGCATTTCAGGCGCGTCGACGCGCTTGCCGAATTCCCCGATACGGTGACGCTTCGCGGCGCCAAGCATCTGGAGGAACTGGGCGACATGGCGGAGGCCGGCCATCGCGCGATCATGCTCTATCTGATACAGAGAGACGACTGCGCACGCTTCCGGATCTGCGACGATCTCGATCCCGCCTATGCCGCCGCCTACGGTCGCGCACGACGGCGCGGCGTCGAGGCCTATGCGGTCAAATGCGCCGTTTCGCCCCTCCATATCCGGCCGTCGGGATTGATCGCCATGGACGAAGGCGGCATAGCTGATCTATGAATCACGACGAGACAACCGAGAGTTTTTCATGGTGACCTATATCGAGGCCTCTGCCGCGCCGTTGCGGAACACAGGCGTCATCCGGATCTACGACGAGGAAGCCTTTGCCGGCATGCGTAAGGCCTGCCAGCTCACGGCCCGCTGCCTCGACGAGATCGCCGCGCTGGTCAAGCCGGGTGTGGCGACCGAGGTCATCGACCGCTTCGTCTTCGAGTTCGGCATGGATCACGGCGCGCTGCCGGCGACGCTGAACTATCGCGGCTATACCAAATCGTCCTGCACCTCGATCAACCACGTCGTCTGCCACGGCATCCCGAACGACAAGCCGC
>CAMPIK010000306.1 GCA_946886325.1 uncultured Shinella sp. | reverse complement strand
TTTCCAGGCGGCGCATATGCTGGCACCGATGCCGATCGCCTCCAATCTCGGCCTGACGCCGTTGTCGCTGAGGCTCGTCGTTCCCTTCGCGCTCGGGCTCGGCGGCAATGCGGTGACGGTTTCGACGGATGTATGGCGGGCGATGCTCGACGCGGGTGCCGGAAACTCCGTCGATCCGGTCGTCAACGGCGCAGCGCTTGCCAGGGTCGTTGCTGCGCGCAAGGCGGGTGGTCGACCGGCGCTGCGCTTCGCGGTCGTTCATCCGTTTTCGGGACATAACTATGAACTGCGCTACTGGCTCGCCGGCTGCGGCATAGACCCGGAAAACGATGTCGAGATCGTTGTGGTGCCGCCGCCGCTGATGCCGGACGCGATCGCGACGGGCAGCATCGACGGTTTCTGCGTCGGCGAACCCTGGAGCAGCGTCGCCATCGCGAGAGGCGTCGGCCGCATCGCAACCGTCAAGGCCGCCATCTGGCGGCTCAGCCCCGAAAAGGTGCTCGGCGTTTCCGAGCGCTTTGCAACGGAGAACCGCGATGCGCTGGACGCGCTGCTGCGCGCGCTGTTCCATGCGTCGCGCTGGTGCGGTGAGGCCGACAATCATGGCGAACTGGCCGGGCTTCTTTCGAGCCGCGACTATCTCGGCGTGCCGGAGGATCTGTTGCGGCCGATCCTTGAAGGCCGGCTTTCGCTTGGCGCGGGCGACGGGGAGGATATTCCGGAATTCTTCGTGCCCAATGCCAAGGGTGCGACCTTCCCGTGGCAGAGCCATGCGCTCTGGTTCTACAGCCAGATGGTGCGCTGGGGTCATGCGGTGCATTCCGGTCGCAATGCCGGCATTGCCCGCGATACCTACCGGCCCGATATCTATCGTCAGGCGCTGAAGCCGGTGGGTGCAGCCATGCCCGGCGCAAATATGAAAGTCGAGGGTGCGCTCACCGCGCCGTCGCCGGTCGGCGCGTCGCTGGGCGGGCTGATCCTCGGTCCGGACGGCTTCTTCGACGGCCGCATTTTCGACCCGGATCGTCTCGACGACTATCTCGCTGCACAGGCCTGACTGTTTTCCGGGCATTGTGCCATGCGGTGCAAAATTTGTGCATTGCGCAAGATTTCAGCAGGGAAGTGCCGCGCAATGCGGCGGGCGCCAAATCGCACCTTCTCGCTAAATACCTGAAAATATTATCTTATCAACAGTTCTCCAAAACTGGCACGCTTCCTGCTTTCCTTATTCTGCAGGTCCAGAGGGGACTTAAAACATAGCGTCCAACGAAGGGCGCAGAAGGCAAGGCCGCCAAACCGGAATCGCGAGCTCCTATGGAGTGACGCTGACTCCGGATTGGCGGCCTTTTCTTTTGCGTCCTTTTTCACGTTCACAAACGGCCGACCTCCCGCGGCCGCCAAACCGGAGAACCAGCATGGGCATGACTTTCAAGAGCACATTCGGCACCTGTTCGATCCGGGCAGCCATCGCCGCCGTCCTTCTTGCCTCCACCGCCTCGGTCGTTTCGGCCGAGATGCTCGACGTGGAAAAGGACGAGCTGAAGCTCGGCTTCATCAAGCTGACCGACATGGCGCCGCTGGCGATTGCCTATGAGAAAGGCTTCTTCGAGGAGGAGGGCCTCTTCGTGACGCTGGAGCCGCAGGCGAACTGGAAGGTGCTGCTCGACCGCGTCATCACCGGCGAACTGGATGGCGCGCATATGCTGGCCGGCCAGCCGCTCGCCGCGACGATCGGCTATGGCACCAAGGCGCATATCGTGACGCCCTTCTCGATGGACCTCAACGGCAACGGCATCACGGTGTCGAACGACGTCTGGGCGATGATGAAGGAGAACATCCCGGTCGGCGCGGACGGCAAGCCGGTGCATCCGATCAAGGCGGACGCGCTGAAGCCGGTGGTGGAAAAGTTCAAGGCCGAGGGCAAGCCGTTCAATCTCGGCATGGTCTTCCCGGTGTCCACCCATAATTACGAACTGCGCTACTGGCTGGCATCCGGCGGCATCAATCCGGGCTACTACGCGCCGGGCGACATTTCCGGCCAGATCAAGGCCGATGCGCTTCTTTCCGTGACGCCGCCGCCGCAGATGCCGGCGACGCTCGAAGCCGGCACGATCGTCGGCTACTGCGTCGGCGAGCCGTGGAACCAGGCGGCCGTCTTCAAGGGCATCGGCGTGCCTGTCATCACCGACTACGAGATCTGGAAGAACAATCCGGAAAAGGTCTTCGGCCTCACCAAGGAATTCACGGAAAAGTATCCGAACACGACGCTGGCGCTGACCAAGGCGCTGATCCGTGCGGCCGAGTGGCTGGATGCGAACGACAACGCCAACCGCGCCGAGGCGGTCGAGATCCTGTCGCGCAGCGAATATGTCGGCGCTGACGCCGAGGTCATCGCCAATTCGATGACGGGAACCTTCGAATACGAGAAGGGCGACAAGCGCGAGGTGCCGGACTTCAACGTCTTCTTCCGTCACTATGCGACCTATCCCTACTATTCGGACGCGACCTGGTACCTGACGCAGATGCGCCGCTGGGGCCAGATTTCCGAGCACAAGGACGATGCCTGGTATGCCGAGACGGCGAAGTCGGTCTACCTGCCGGACATCTACCTGAAGGCGGCGGAAATGCTCGTCGAGGAAGGCAACGCGAAGAAGGAAGACTTTCCCTTCGGCACGGATGGCTACAAGCCCGCGACCTCGGACTTCATCGACGGCGTGACCTACGACGGCAAGGCGCCCAACGCCTATATCGACTCGCTCTCGATCGGCCTGAAGAGCGGCCAGAAGGTCGAGGGTTCCGAGATCGTCGGCGGCTGATCCCGCGCACCTATGGCGGCGCGGCTGCCAAGGCCGCGCCCATTTCCCGACAGAAGACAAGGCAGACAGATGACCAATGCCATCGACACCATGGATGTGAGCCGCGAGGCGAAGATCGCCCGGCGCGAGCGCCTGTTCCAGCGCATCAACAAGGCGGATGCCTGGCTGAGCGTGCTCGGCCTCGGCTGGGTGACGCCGCTTCTCAGGATCGCGGTCGGAGACAGCGTCTCGGAACAGATGACGGAACTGCGCAAGGTTCTGCTCGTGCCGCTCGCCGGCATCCTCTGCTTCATCGCCGCCTGGGCCTTCCTGGCGCCGAAGGTACAAACCTCGCTCGGCGCGATTCCGGGGCCGGTCGCGGTCTGGCACCAGGCCGGCAACCTCGTCGCCGACCATTTCGACGAGCGCGCGAAGGCGGACGCCTTCTACGCGCGGCAGGACGCGCGCAATGCCAAGCTCGTCGCGGACGGCAAGCCTGATCAGGTGAAGCACCGCGTCTTTACGGGCAAACCCACCTATTTCGACCAGATCCTGACCTCGCTGCTGACTGTCGGTCTCGGCTTCGTCATCGCCACGGTCATCGCCGTGCCGCTCGGCATCGCCTCGGGTCTCTCGAAGACGATCAACGGCGCGATCAACCCGCTGATCCAGATCTTCAAGCCGGTGTCGCCGCTTGCCTGGCTGCCGATCGTGACGATGATCGTCTCGGCGCTCTATGCCGATCCGTCCGACCTGCTGCCGAAGTCGCTGGTCATCTCGGCCGTCACCGTCACGCTCTGTTCGCTGTGGCCGACGCTGATCAACACCGCGCTCGGTGTCGCCTCGATCGACAAGGACCTCGTCAATGTCGGCAAGGTGCTGCAACTGTCGACCGCGACGACGATCCGCAAGCTCGTGCTGCCCTCGGCGCTGCCGCTGATTTTCACGGGGCTGCGCCTGTCGCTCGGCGTCGGCTGGATGGTGCTGATCGCCGCCGAAATGCTGGCGCAGAACCCCGGCCTCGGCAAGTTCGTCTGGGACGAGTTCCAGAACGGCTCGTCGGACTCGCTCGCCCGCATCATCGTGGCGGTGCTGACCATCGGCCTCATCGGCTTCGTGCTCGACCGCATCATGTATGCGCTCCAGTCGGCCTTCACCTTCTCGACCAACCGGTGAGGGCGCGCGGATGACCATTCTCGAACTCAGCGATGTGTCGAAGAGTTTTGGCGAAGGCAAGGCCCGCAACGACGTGCTGTCCGGCGTCAACCTCAAGGTCGAGGAAGGCGAGTTCATCGCCATCGTCGGTTTCTCCGGCTCTGGCAAGTCGACCCTGATCTCGCTGCTCGCCGGCCTCTCGATGCCCGACAGCGGCGCCGTCCTCTTCCGCAACAGGGAGATCGCCGGTCCGGGACCGGAGCGCGGCGTCGTCTTCCAGTCCTATTCGCTGATGCCCTGGCTTTCGGTGCGCGCCAATGTGGCGCTTGCCGTCGACAGCGTGCACGCCGGCAAGCCGAAGTCGGAGCGCCGGCAGATCGTCGCCGACTATATCGACATGGTCGGCCTGTCGCACGCCGTGGACCGCCGCCCGGCGG
>CAMPIK010000305.1 GCA_946886325.1 uncultured Shinella sp. | reverse complement strand
CGAATGCGCTCACCCTCTGGGAAGCGCAGTTCGGCGACTTCGCCAATGGCGCGCAAGTGATCTTCGACCAGTTCATCTCCTCGGGCGAGCGCAAGTGGCTGCGCATGTCGGGCCTCGTCTGCCTGCTGCCGCACGGCTATGAGGGCCAGGGACCGGAGCATTCGTCGGCCCGCCTCGAGCGCTGGCTGCAGATGTGCGCCGAGGACAACATGCAGGTCGCCAACGTCACGACGCCGGCGAACTACTTCCACATCCTGCGCCGCCAGGTGAAGCGCGACTTCCGCAAGCCGCTGATCATGATGACGCCGAAGTCCCTGCTGCGCCACAAGCGGGCGGTCTCGTCGCTGTCGGAGATGGCGGGCGAAAGCTCGTTCCACCGGCTGCTCTGGGACGATGCGGAGGTCATCAAGGACGGGCCGATCAAGCTCCAGAAGGACGCGAAGATCCGCCGCGTCGTCATGTGCACCGGCAAGGTCTATTACGACCTGCTCGAAGAGCGCGAGAAGCGCGGCGTCGACGACGTCTACCTGCTGCGTCTCGAACAGCTCTATCCGTTCCCGGCCAAGGCGCTGATCAACGAACTCTCGCGCTTCCGCAATGCCGAGATGGTCTGGTGCCAGGAAGAGCCGAAGAACATGGGCGCCTGGGCCTTCATCGACCCCTATCTCGAATGGGTGCTCGCCCATATCGACGCCAAGTACCAGCGCGTGCGCTATACCGGCCGTCCGGCCGCCGCCTCGCCGGCAACGGGTCTGATGTCGAAGCACATGGCGCAGCTTGCCGCCTTCCTCGAGGACGCGCTGGGCGGCTGAGCCGCCCGGCAAACGATTTCGCGCAATCCCGAACGGACATCCGCATCGCGCGTCTCCCGGGATTGTTCCAGCAACGCGACAAAGACACCACGAACGGAACACACTCATGGCTACCGAAATCCGCGTCCCCACCCTCGGCGAATCCGTCAGCGAAGCGACCATCGGCACCTGGTTCAAGAAGGTCGGCGACGCCGTCAAGGCGGACGAACCGCTCTGTGAGCTCGAAACCGACAAGGTGACGATCGAGGTTCCGGCGCCGGCAAGCGGCGTGCTGTCCGAGATTGTCGCCAATGCCGGCGACACGGTCGAGCCGGGCGGCCTGCTCGGTCAGATCGCGGAAGGCGCCTCGGCCGGGGCCGCCGCACCCGCCGCCTCCGCGGAGAAGGCAGCAGCCCCCGAAAAGGCAGCGCCCGCCGCACAGCCGGCACCGGCCGCCGCGCCCGCAGGCAACATGCCGCCGGCGCCTGCCGCACAGAAGATGCTCGCTGAAAACAACATCTCCGCCGGTGACGTCGATGGCTCCGGCAAGCGCGGCCAGGTGCTGAAGGGCGATGTCATCGCCGCCGTCGCCAAGGGCGTTTCGACGCCGTCGGTTGCGGCCGAGCCGGTCAAGGTCGCCGCCCGCGCGCCGTCGTCGGAATCCGATGCGCCGCGCGAGGAGCGCGTGAAGATGACGCGCCTGCGCCAGACGATCGCCCGGCGCCTCAAGGACGCGCAGAACACCGCCGCGATGCTCACCACCTATAACGAGGTGGACATGTCGGCCGTGATGGATCTGCGCGGCCGCTACAAGGATCTCTTCGAGAAGAAGCACGGCGTGAAGCTCGGCTTCATGGGCTTCTTCACCAAGGCCGTGACGCATGCGCTGAAGGAACTGCCGGCCGTCAATGCCGAGATCGACGGCACCGACATCATCTACAAGAACTACTGCCACATCGGCGTTGCCGTCGGCACGGACAAGGGCCTCGTCGTCCCGGTCGTGCGCGATGCCGACCAGATGTCGATCGCCGAGATCGAGAAGGATATCGGCCGCCTCGGCAAGCTCGCCCGCGACGGCGCGCTGTCGATGGCCGACATGCAGGGTGGTACCTTCACCATCTCGAACGGTGGCGTCTACGGCTCGCTGATGTCCTCGCCGATCCTCAACGCCCCGCAGTCCGGCATCCTCGGCATGCACAAGATCCAGGAGCGCCCGGTGGTCGTCGGCGGCCAGATCGTCATCCGCCCGATGATGTACCTGGCGCTCTCCTACGACCACCGCATGGTCGACGGCAAGGAAGCGGTGACCTTCCTCGTGCGCGTCAAGGAAAGCCTCGAGGATCCGGAGCGTCTGGTTCTGGATCTCTGAGGACGGCGGGATGACTACGGGCGACGTGCCGCTCGTCCTGCCGCTGGCGCTCAGCGTGATCCTGCTTCTGGTGCATGTCCTGCTGCAGGGCATGCTGGCGACGCGGGAGCTCGGCCGAGGCTGGAATGCCGGGCCGAGGGACGAAAACCTTCGGCCGGCCGGCATACTGTTCGGCAGGGCGGAGCGGGCCTCGGCCAATTTTCGCGAGACCTACCCGGCCTTCGTCGCGCTGTCTGCCGGGCTTCTCGCGACGGGCGATCCCTCGGGCTTCGGCCTCATCGGCGCCTGGCTCTGGTTCGCAAGCCGCATCGTCTACCTGCCGCTCTATCTCGGCGGCGTGCCCTATGTGCGCTCGCTGGTCTGGCTGGCAAGTTGCGCGGGGCTGGCGATGATGTTTACGGTGCTTGTCTTTTGATGAAACGAAGCCGGCGATCCGGCTGGAGAGCAGAATGTCTTCCTGGTGCCTGACATGGCTCGTGCCCATAGCCGCGCTTGCGGCGGCTTCGCCTGTGCTTGCCGCCGAATGCAGCCAGGAAAAGGCGATCTACGAGGACCGGGACCGCACCTACACCTTCGCCTTCGAGCCCGTCGGCTCCGAGGCGGCGGCAACCAGCCATCATTTCAAGGTGACGATGAAGGGCAACGACCTGGTGCTCGACGGCATCGTCATGACCTCCGACGATGGCGTGACGCGCGCGAACGGCATGATCATGCACAAGTGCCCGGAGGGGGACGCGACCGGCGCGGAACTCGCTGCCTGCACCATCTGGGAGGGCGTCATCTATTCGCTCGAAGGCAAAAACCTGATCGGCATCCCGCCGTCCGCGCGGGAGGATGCGGCGCCGGAACTGCTCTTCGCCGGCCTCGGCCCTGCCTTCCTCTACTCGTCGCTCAACGAAAGCGGCAAGCTCCCTGCCCCGCCCTGGGATCTCTTGACCTTCAAGGGATGCGCGCCATGAGCGGACACAAGGTTCTCCTCGTCACCGGCGGCAGCCGGGGCATCGGCGCCAGCGTCTGCCGGCTTGCCGGGCAGGCCGGCTGGCAGGTCGTGGTGAACTATGCGAGCAACCGCGAGGCCGCCGAAAGCGTGGTCGAGGACATCCGTGCTGCCGGCGGAACGGCAATATCAGTCGAAGGCGACGTCGGCACCGAGCTCGGCCTTGCCTCCATCTTCGCCGCCGTCGACGCCACCTTCGGCCAACTCGACGGGCTCGTGAACAATGCCGGCATCATCGGCATGCCGGCGCGTGTCGACGAGGTCTCGCCCGAGCGGCTGGAGCGCATGTTCGCGGTCAACGTCATCGGCTCGATCCGCGCGGCGCAGGAAGCCGTCCGCCGCATGTCGACCCGCCATGGCGGTCGCGGCGGCGTCATCGTCAACCTCTCCTCCATGGCCGCCCTCATCGGCGCGGCCGGGCAATATGTCGATTATGCCGCGACCAAGGGCGCGATCGAAAGCTTCACGACAGGGCTTGCCCGCGAAGTCGCGACCGAAGGTATCCGGGTGAACCTGGTGCGCCCCGGCATCATCGACACCGACATCCACGCCTCCGGCGGCCTGCCCGACCGGGCGCAGCAATCGGCGGGCATCATCCCGATGCAGCGGCCGGGCACGGCGGACGAAGTCGCCCAGTCCATTCTTTTTCTCTTGTCCGATGCGGCCTCCTATGTGACGGGCGCCGCGCTCAATGTCAGCGGCGGCCGCTAGCCGCTCCCCGCAGGAAGGATTTCCCATGGCTTATGATCTCATCGTTATCGGTTCCGGCCCCGGCGGCTATGTCTGCGCGGTCAAGGCGGCGCAGCTCGGCCTGAAGGTCGCCGTCGTCGAGAAGCGCCAGACCTATGGCGGCACCTGCCTCAATGTCGGCTGCATCCCGTCCAAGGCGCTGCTGCATGCCTCCGAGATGTACAATCACGCCGCCCACGGCATGGAATCGCTTGGGATCGACGGGCTGAAGCCGACGCTCAACCTCGCCAACATGATGGCGCACAAGGATGCGACGGTGAAGTCGAATGTCGACGGCGTCGCCTTCCTCTTCAAGAAGAACAAGATCGACGGCATCCAGGGCACCGGCAAGGTGCTCGGCCAGGGCAAGGTCTCCGTCACAAGCGACAAGGGCGAGGAACAGGTGCTCGAGGCGAAGAACATCGTCATCGCCACCGGCTCGGATGTCGCGGGCATTCCCGGCGTTCCCGTCGAGATCGACGAAAAGGTCATCGTCTCCTCGACCGGCGGCATCGCGCTGGAAAAGGTGCC
>CAMPIK010000304.1 GCA_946886325.1 uncultured Shinella sp. | reverse complement strand
GATCGTCAAGTCGTGTTCACGCGCCGTCGCGATCAGGATGCGGTCAGCAGGGTCGTTGTGGATCGGAGGGGGCAAATATGACGATGCAACGAGAACCGCTGGAGAGGTTTCGATAACTGAGGCGTCCATCTGCGCGACGAAATCGTTAAACCATGCAAGTGCATGCTTGGTCGTGGGGAGTCGTCCTTTCGCGACAAGCATGCCAATCTCCCAAGCCGACATCGCTGACACGCTGGGCCGATCTTGCGATGTCCAGTTCTCACTCAACATAATCGCTACCTGCCGGCTGACTGGGGCGAAATTTGCGATCCAGATGATCGCGCAGGTGTCCAGGAGAAATCCCTTAGTCATCTCCGTAGACTTTTCCCCAGTCCGGATCCACGGGTGCTGTGAGGTCAAGGTCGTCCGGGATGATCATCGTTCCCTTCATGCAGCCGAAGATTGGATGCAAGGGGACAAGGCTGCCATCCGGCCCTTCGATCCATCGTTTCCCTTCCTTGTGGACAATATCCGCTTCCTTGAACATCCTGGTGTCCACAGTCGCATCCCGCGCTCCGCCGATCACGTATCCCTCTTGCATGTTCTCGCCAAAACCGGTCCGGGAAGTCATCGCACGATGCGCAACAATGTCGCCCAACTCGACACCGAGGAACTGCGCCACCTTGTCCTGTTCTTCGGCGGTCATCCTCTGGTGCCCATGCAGTATCCGGGACACCGTACTCTTATGGACGCCAAGGAAGCGGGCCAGATCACCCGCGGCTTTCTTGTTCCGCTTCAACTGATCACGAAACCAGCCGGTATCGATCGGATATTTCTGCACCATGATGAGGCCTCCGCAACAATCTGCATCGAGATTCCCATACTGTTGCGAAACCGTCAACGATTGCGAACAAGTTGCGTCTTACGCCCTCTCAAACCCTCTGGCCACCTCCCAGTCCGTGATGCGCCGGTCGTATTCCTCCTGCTCCCATTCGGCGGCGCGCACATAGTGGTCGATGACGTCACCGCCGAAGGCCTCTCGCAACATGGCCGAGCCCTTCAGCGTCGCGGCGGCATCGCGCAGCGTCCGCGGGATTTCGCGGATATTCTTGCCGCCATAAGCGTCGCCGACGAAGGGCGCTTCCAGCTCCAGCTTCTGCTCGATGCCGGCGATGCCGGCCGCGAGCAGGGCGGCCATCGCGAGATAGGGATTGAGGTCGGAGCCGCCGACGCGGCATTCGATGCGGATACCCTTAGTGCCCTCGCCGCAGAGCCGGTAGCCGGCCGTGCGGTTGTCCTTGCTCCAGACCGCCTTGGTCGGCGCGAAGGTGCCGGCGACGAAGCGCTTGTAGGAGTTGATGTAGGGCGCCAGGAAATAGGTGATCTCGCCGGCATGGGCCAGAAGGCCGGCGACGTAATTCCGCATCAGGTCGGACATGCCGTATTTGGCGTCCTTGTCGAAGAAGGCCGGCTTGCCGTCGAGGCTCCAGAGCGACTGGTGGATATGCGACGAGGAGCCGGCGGCGTTATAGTTCCATTTGGCGAGGAAGGTGATCGCCTTGCCGCGCGACCAGGCGATTTCCTTGCAGCCGTTCTTGATGATCGCGTGCCGGTCGGCCATCGTCAGCGCCTCGGCATAACGCACGTTGATCTCCTCCTGGCCGGCAGAAGCCTCGCCCTTGGAGTTCTCGACCGGGATGCCGGCGCCCTGCAGGCCGTTGCGGATCGCCCGCATCACGTCCTCTTCCTTGGTCGTCTGGAAGATGTGGTAGTCCTCGTTGTAGCCGCTGACGAGGCGCAGATCCCGGTAGCCGCTTTCGCGCGCATCGTCATAGGTCTGGTCGAAGAGGAAGAATTCGAGTTCGCTCGCCATGAAGGCCTTCAGCCCCATGGCCTCCAGCCGCTTGACCTGCTTCTTGAGGATGGCGCGCGGCGAATGCGGCACTTCCTCGTGGGTGTGGTGGTCGAGCATGTCGCAGAGCACCAGCGCGGTGCCTTCGAGCCAGGGGATGCGCCGGAGCGTCGAAAGATCCGGCTTCATCGTATAGTCGCCGTAGCCCGTCTCCCAGCTCGTCGACTTGTAGCCGGAGACCGTCTCCATCTCGAGGTCGGTCGCCAGCAGGTAGTTGCAGCTATGGGTTTCCTCGTAGGCGCCGTCGACGAAGAACTGCGCGTGAAAACGCTTGCCCATCAACCGCCCCTGCATGTCGATCTGGCAGGCAAGCACGGTGTCGATGCGGCCCTCCGCGACATCCTTCTTCAACTCTTCGAATGTGTAGGTCGTGCTCATGCGGCGGCATCCTGGCGATAGGGACAATGTCGGGTGCTGGGCAGACAGGATGCCCGGAGCGAGTGCCCCGGACATCCCTCGGTTTGCGGATCAGCCGTAGCGATAGGGCTTGCCGGCTTTTTCCATGTCGGAATTGTACTTCTTCAGGATCTCCACCACCTTGGCGGTGCGGGGCGTCTGCTTGGAGACTTCCTCCCAGAAGACATGGGCCGCGTCCTCGACCGTCTTCCATTCGGCATCCGGAATGCTGGTGAGTTCCAGCCGACCGCCTTCGGCGCGCAGCTTGGCTTCGCCGCCCCAGTACCAGTGCAGGCGCTTGTAGTGCGAGGAATCCATGCACATCTGCCAGAGCGTCTTCAGATGATCCGGCACCTCGGCCCAGCGGTCGGCATTGGCGAAGAAGGAGCCGCACCAGCCGCCCGAGACGTTGTTGGTCAGGAAGTACTTGGTGACGTCGACCCAGCCCGAGGTGAAGACCTCGGTGATGCCGGACCAGGCGATCGCATCGATCTCGCCCGTCTGCATGGCGACCGGCACGTCCTCGAAGGGGATGGTGACGGGGACGACGCCGAACTGCGAGAGGAACTGGCCGGCCGTCGGGAAGGTGAAGACGCGAAGCCCCTTCAGGTCTTCCATGCTCTTGATCGGCTTGTTGGTGGCGAAGTTGCAGGGGTCCCAGGCGCCGGCCGACAGCCACTTGACGCCGCCGACTTCCGTATAGGCTTCATCCCAGATCTCGGCGAGCCCGTATTCGTAGAAGAGCGTCGGCACGTCGATGCCGTAGCGCGAGGCGAAGGGGAAGTAGCCGCCGAAGACCTTGATATCGACCGGCGAGTTCATCGAATCGTCGTCCGACTGAACCGCATCGATCGTGCCGGCCTGCATGGCGCGGAAGAGTTCGCCCGTCGGCACGAGCTGGTCGGCCGTGTAGAGCTGGATTTCCATCTGGCCGTTGGCCGCCTTGTTGAAGGCGTCGACCGACGGCTTGATGACGAATTCGGCAAGCGCCGCGCCGGCATAGGTCTGGAGGCGCCAGGTGATCTTCTGGTCCTGCGCCTTGACATAGGGCGAGGCGAGCATCGCCGGACCGGCGATGGCGGCGGTCGTGCCGGCCTTCTTCAGGAATTCGCGTCTGTTGGTCATGTTTGTCTCCCTCAGTTGGTTGTTGCACCCGCCACCGGTCTTTTTCTTGTGGGCATCGGGCACGGCTGAAATTCACGTTCCGGGTATCGTTGTCTCCTCCCGGTCTTCACCCCCGCACATAGACATGCTCCGGCAGCCAGAGCGCGATCTGCGGGAAGGCCATGACGATCGCCAGCCCGAACATCATGATGATCACGAAGGGCACGATCGAGCGATAGATGTCCGTGAGCGCGATCTCGGGCGGCGCCATCGCGCGCATCAGGAACAGGTTGTAGCCGAAGGGCGGGGTCATGTAGGCGATCTGGCAGGTGATCGTGTAGAGCACGCCGTACCAGATGAGGTCGAAATCGAGCGCGCCGACGAGCGGAATGTAGAGCGGCGCGACGATGACGAGCATCGCCGTATCGTCCAGGAAGGTGCCCATGATCAGATAGGAGATCTGCATCAGGATCAGCACTTCCCAGGGACCGAGGCCCCAGGTGTCGAGGAACAGGAACTTGATCGAGTTCACCGCGCCGAGGCCGTCGAAAACAGCGCCGAAGCAGAGTGCTGCCATGATGATCCACATGAACATGCAGGAGATGCCGAGCGTCTGCTCGATGGTCCGGTTCCAGACGTCCCAGGTCAGGCGGCGCTTGATGACGGCGGCAGCGAGCGCCGACAGCGCGCCGACGGCCGAGCTCTCGACGAGGCTCGTGACGCCCATCAGGAAGAGGCCCATCATCAGGAAGAAGATCATGAAGGGCAGGATGCCGGCGCGCAGAAGCTTCAGCTTCTCGCCGAGCGGCATGCTGCGGTCCTCTTTCGGCAGCACCGGCCCGAGTTGCGGGTTGAGCCGGCAACGGATCACGATATAGAGGATGAAAAGCGCTGCCAGCAGCAGGCCGGGGAAGACACCGGCGAGCCAGAGCTTGCCGACCGGCTGGCGGGCGATCATGCCATAGAGCACGAGCACGACGCTGGGCGGCACCAGGATGCCGAGCGACGAGCCGGCCTGGATGACGCCCGAGACCATGAT
>CAMPIK010000303.1 GCA_946886325.1 uncultured Shinella sp. | reverse complement strand
CCCCATATCCGGTCGCGGGACGCTGAAATCGCTATCTCGCGAACAATCGTGCGGCGACCGAGCGGCGCTGCGATCAGGAGAAAGATCAGCCCGAGATTGGCGGCGACAACGACGATGATGATCCAGCTCGACACATGCGAAAGCCTGCGATTTGCGGGCATCGTAGCGCTGCCCCGGCAACAAACGCTTAAAGGCGCAGCTTGGTGGACGTCGAGCTGGCGCAGCCGCTCAGCCGGCTTCCACCTCGCGTTGCGTCATGCCCACTTGACAACAAGAACATAATCAGAACATAACATGATCATAAACGGATTATGAGGAGATCTGATATGGCTGGAATCGTTCAGGACGTCGTCGCTCTGGTGTCGGTGGGCATGTTTCTGGTCACTGCCGCGATGTGGATCGGCGCTGTTTGACGCGATGGATTCAGCGCGAGACCGCGCCGTCCAAAGTTGTCGGCTCAGTCGGCAATGATCCGGCCGCCATCAAGGGTGACGCGGCGATCCATGCGGGCGGCCAGTTCGTGATTGTGGGTCGCGATCAGCGCCGCCAGCCCCGACTGCTTGACCAGCGCCGAGAGGGCTTCGAAGACGTAGCCGGCGGTATCGGGATCAAGGTTGCCCGTCGGCTCGTCGGCAAGCAGGACGAGCGGGGCATTGGCGACGGCACGCGCGATCGCCACGCGCTGCTGCTCGCCACCAGAGAGTTCCGCGGGCCGATGCTCGGCGCGGTGGCCGATCTTCATGTAGTCGAGCAGTTGGGCCGCCCGCTCCGCCGCTTCCGTAGACGGCAGGCCCCGCACCAGCTGCGGCATCATGATGTTCTCGATCGCCGAGAATTCCGGCAGCAGGTGGTGGAACTGGTAGACGAAGCCGATGTCGTTGCGGCGGATCGCGGTGCGTTGGTCCTCGTTCAGGTCGCCGCATGGCCTGCCCGAGACCAGCACTTCGCCAGCGTCCGGGCGCTCGAGCAAGCCCGCCAGATGGAGCAGCGTCGACTTGCCGGCGCCGGACGGCGCGACAAGCGCCACCATCTCGCCCCTGGCGAGCCGGAAATCGGCGTTGTCGAGGATCGTCAGGCGCTTCTCGCCCTGAACGTAGTGGCGCTCGATCGCGCGCAGTTCCAGGACAGGTGAGGTGCTCATTCGTAGCGCAGCGCCTCGACCGGATCGATGCCGGCCGCCCGCCACGCGGGAAAGAGGGTGGCGAGGAAGGACAAGGCCATCGCCATGATCACGACGGAAACCGTCTCGCGGATGTTCATCTCGGCTGGCAGCTGGCTGAGGAAATACAGCTCCGGGCTGAACAGCTCGGTGCCGGATATCCAGGAGAAGAACTCGCGGATCGACTCGACGTTGAGGCATATGACGATGCCGAGCAGGACGCCGGCGATCGTGCCGGTGACGCCTATGGCGGCGCCCGTCATCACGAAGATCCGCATGATCGAACCGCGCGTGGCCCCCATCGTCCGCAGGATGGCGATGTCGCTGCCCTTCTCCTTCACCAGCATGATCAGGCCGGAGATGATGTTCAGCGCGGCGACCAGAACGATCAGCGTGAGGATCATGAACATCACGTTGCGCTCGACCTCGAGCGCCGAGAAGAAGGTCTGGTTCCGGGTCCGCCAGTCGGTCAGGAAAAGCTGCCGTTGCGCCGCGTCCTCGACCGCCGGCCGCAGGTCGTCGATGGCGTCGGGATTGTCGACGAAAATCTCGATCGTCTGCGCAACGCCTTCCGAGTTGAAGAAGAGCTGCGCCTCCTGGAACGGCATGAAGATGATCAGCCCGTCATATTCCGACATGCCGATCTCGAAGATCGCGGTGACCGGATAGGCTTTGACCCGCGGCGTCGTGCCCATCGGGGTGATGTCGCCCTCCGGCGCGACGAGCGTGATCGGATCGCCGACGGACAGCCCGAGATTGGCGGCCATGCGCGTGCCGATGGCGACGCCTTCGCTGGTGTCGAATGTCGAGAGATCGCCCTGGCGAACGTTCCTGGCGACGAGCTCCAGCTTGGCGATATCGTCGCCGCGCACGCCTTTGACCAGCGCCCCCGTGCCGGCGCCGGCGCTGCCGCTTGCAAGCGTCTGCCCTTCGACCAGCGGTATCGCGTATTTGACGCCGGCAACCCCTTCGATGCGCGCCGCCACCTCGGCATAATCGTCAAGCGGCCGGTCGATCGGCTGCAGCACGAGATGGCCGTTGATGCCGAGGATGCGCGTCATCAGCTCGCCGCGGAACCCGTTCATCACCGCCATCACGATGATCAGCGTCGCGACGCCGAGCATGATGCCGATGAAGGAGAAGCCGGCGATGACCGAGATGAAGGCTTCCTTGCGCCGCGAGCGCAGGTAGCGCCAGGCGACCATGCGTTCGAAGGCGGAAAACGGGCGGCTCGACGCCGCCTGCGGCTTCGCTGTCAGTTGCTCGTCGCCCGTCGCATCGGCCATGGTCCCCCCGATCAGTTCGATGCCGTCAGCCTGGCGATCGCCGCCTCGACGGTCATGGTTTCGCGTTCACCCGTCTTGCGGTCCTTGACCTCGACCTCGCCATTGGCGACGGAGCGCGGCCCGGCGATGACCTGCATCGGCGCTCCGATGAGATCGGCGGCTGCAAACTTCGCGCCGGCGCGATCGTCGGTGTCGTCGTAGAGCACGTCGACGCCGGCCTTCATCAACTCACCATAGAGCTTTTCGCAGGCGCTGTCGCAGGCGGCATCGCCCGCCTTCATGTTGATGACGACAACCTCGAAGGGCGCGACGGACTTCGGCCAGATGATGCCGTTGTCGTCATGCGAGGCCTCGATGATCGCCGGCACGAGGCGCGTCGGGCCGATGCCGTAGGAGCCCATGTGCACGGTGTGTTCCTTGCCATCCGGCCCCTGCACCTTGGCGCCCATGGCTTCGGAATATTTCGTGCCGAAATAGAAGATGTGGCCGACCTCGATGCCGCGCGCCGACAGCCGGTCCGTCTCGGGCACGGCGTTGAACGCGGCCTCGTCATGCATTTCGGACGTCGCGGCGTAACGCGAGGTCCACTGATCGAAGATGCCCTTCAGGCCGGCGACGTCCTCGAAATTCGTATCCTCGGCCGGAATGTCGAAATTGACGAAATCCTTGTGGCAGAAGACTTCCGACTCGCCGGTCTCGGCGAGGATGATGAATTCGTGGCTGAGATTGCCGCCGATCGGGCCGGTGTCAGCGCGCATCGGAATGGCGCGCAGGCCCATGCGCGAGAAGGTGCGCAGATAGGCGGCGAACATGCGGTTATAGGCGTGCTCGGCCCCTTCCCGGTTCAGATCGAAGGAATAGGCGTCCTTCATCAGGAATTCGCGCGAGCGCATGGTGCCGAAGCGCGGGCGGATCTCGTCGCGGAACTTCAGCTGGATATGATAGAGGTTGAGCGGCAGGTCCTTGTAGGACTTGACGTAGGACCGGAAGATGTCGGTGATCATCTCCTCGTTGGTCGGGCCGTAGAGCATGGGCCGGTCCTGCCGGTCCTTGATGCGCAGCATCTCCTTGCCATAGGCGTCGTAGCGGCCGCTTTCCTGCCAGAGTTCGGCGGATTGCAGCGTCGGCATCAGAAGCTCGATCGCGCCGGCGCGGTTCTGCTCCTCGCGGATGATGGCGTTGACCTTGTCGAGCACGCGCTTGCCGAGCGGCAGCCAGCTGTAGATGCCCGACGACTGCTGCTTGACCATGCCGGCGCGCAGCATCAGCCGGTGCGAAACGATCTCCGCTTCCTTGGGTGTTTCCTTGAGAATGGGCATGAAGAAGCGGGAAAGGCGCATGTCGGGTTCCAGAGATATGTCCGCCTAGATCGGGAATCGGGCGAAATGACGTTGTTTGTCCGCGTTCTTAGCCGCTTCCCGACAGGAAGGGAACCCGGCCGCGCGGCGGCGACCGGGGGACCGCCGATGCCGCTGTCCTGCCGGTACGCCTCCGGGCGGATGCGCCCGACCGATCAGGGCTTGGCGTTGCCGCGTTCGGCGCGCAGTTCCGCCACGTCGGCGCGCAGCGCCTTCAGTTCGGCGAGCACGAGGCTCGTCTCCGAATGGATGGCCGCGCGGTCGGCCTCCGCGGTCGATTCATGCTCTTCCTGCATGGCCGAGACGATGACACCGATGAAGAGGTTGAGCACGGTGAAGGCGGTGCAGGCGATGAAGGGCACGAAGAAGGCCCAGGACCAGGGATAGACCTCCATCACCGGCCGCACGATGCCCATCGACCAGCTTTCGAGCGTCATCACCTGGAAGAGCGTATAGAAGGACGCGCCGATCGTTCCGAACCATTCGGGGAAACTTGCGCCATAAAGCTTCGTCGCCATGACCGCGAAGACATAGAAGACGAGCATCAGCAGCACGAAGATCGAGGCGAGGCCCGGCAGCGAGGCGATCAACCCGCCCACCACCTTGCGCAGCGACGGCACGACCGAGATCAGCCGCAACACACGC